>CBIHQO010000168.1:0-9980 GCA_966211735.1 uncultured Schlesneria sp. | reverse complement strand
TGCTGCAATGACTGCTCGATCCACTCGCGATCGTAGAATGGTGGTCGCAGATTGACGTCGTAGACGATCAGGCAATCCGGCGATGTCGCCGCCAGACAAGTCTGAATCGTGGCGCGGCTGACGGGGCAACGCTGGGCCAGTGTTCCAAAGCAGACTGCTTTGGCGGACTTCATCGCGGTCAGTAACGAAGGAGTGGCTTCCAAGAAGTCCCAGGCGGAATCTGGTTTGAACGTGTACTTGGTGGCCGTGGACGCAGGTTCAACCGTGACGGTCCCAGTTCCATGGATCGGATCGCGCTGGACCAGATCCAGGCAGAGACCTTGCGATTTCAGGAACTCGCAGATCTCATCTCCCAGCGGATCACAACCAACTCGCGTGACGGTGGCGGCGCTCAGCCCTAGTTGTTGAGCGTGAAACGCGACGTTCGCGGGGGCTCCTCCTGGTAGCCGTCGATCGGGGAAGCAATCCCACAGCAGTTCGCCCAGACCGAGGAATGACAACTCACTCATTCGGTCAGTCCCGATGCAAACGCTTCGACGGGCAGGTCCTGCCCCGTTAGCGACTTGAACAGACTACCAATGTAGTCCGCGAACACCTCGGCAGGTTCAACGACCTTGCAGCCTCGCATCCGCGCTTCTTCAATCAGCGGGGACTCATCCGGCAACTCGCTCAGGTCCATTACCGTCATGCCAGACCGGAACATCGACGGATTGATCGGCGACTTCTTCGTTCCGTAATCCAGATTCGGGACCGTCACAATCACGACATCGACCAGCGTATCGTAGACCTTCGCCGAAGGAACGTAGCGCAATTCGGCCGCCTGCGCGGCCTTCTGAGCTTCCACCTCATCACCCGAGGCGATACTCACCAGCCCGTTTCTTTTCTTCACGCCATAAGCCAGCGAGATCCCCAAGCCACCCGCCCCCAGGATCATCGCATTCTTGCGGTCGAGTGGTCGATCTTCGGCGGACGTCTTGCCGATCGCATTTTCTAACGCTCTGAGCGCCGGCTTCCAGATCAAATTGTGAGCCTGCCAACCATCGGCCTGTTTAATGACCACGTCACACAACTGGGACTGAGTCGAGACTTCATCTCCGGTCGTCGCCAGTCCCATGACGCGGCGTCCCATACAAGGGGTCGCGATGACCGCCGGGATCTTCAAGATGTCCAGCATCTTGGGGAGCTGTTCAAGCGATTTGAAATCGAGCGGCAGGCAGCGCATGTTCATGTTGAGCTGATCGAACGCGGCGTTCAGGATCTTCGACGTCGCGACTTCGGCGACTCCAGCCCCGGCGATTCCGATAAATCGGGTCTTGGAATCAACCTGTCGCCAACGATAGATGTTGTCGAGTTCGCCGACTGTCGGCTGACCAGGAAAAGCTTCCATCCCCTTTTCCAGCGCGGCATAGATCCAGGGCGAACCATACTTGCGGCCCAGCAACGAGAATGTCAGGCCACTACGTCCCAGCGCCAGGCCGACCACAGGCATCGCTCGCTTCTGACTCACGACGGCCAGCAGCGGCCAGGCGGTTTCGAGCGTTTCGGTCGGCCATGTGAACTTGATCACGTCCCCCTTGCAGCGGACCGCTTCGTCGAACGCTTCTTCGATATTGCCCAGTGGCCGTGTCTGGCTGGCGAAGCTGATGACTCGTTGAGTCTTGCCAAACCGCGGGATCTTTTGAGCGGTTACCGGATCGAGTTCGATATACGCAGGCTCGGCGAGAATCGCTTGCCGCAGCAGCGCCATCCGCTCGTCTTCCGTCCCTTCAAATTTGCCACCTTCTTCCGGCTGGCGACACGAGACCAGGACAGGCTTTTTCGCCCCCGAGATCATGTCCTTGACATCGGGCTCTTTATGCAGCCGATCCAGGCACAGTTCCACCAGATCGCACTGATTGGCTGCATTATAGATGTCGACCTTGGCCAACTGCCGCGATTCCGGGGTCACGGAGATACAGATCATGGGCGGTCCTGCAGACAGAATTAGGGTGTGGCAACAACGGAATGAGGGACGCGGGAAATTGGCGAATGACAAGCGTGGCAGATCATAAGCCACTCGCAGGGGGCTTCGCCATCGTCATTTTCTGTGAAGATCCCATTTGATTGTTGCGGCCACGGCGGCGATAAAGTGTGACGGGCGGTGTCCTGAATGGGATCGCGAACGAAATGTCTGAGTGATGAAGTCCCCAGCGACTTTGTGACGAACGACGATGCAGTTCGACAACGCCGCGGAGACGATGGTTCTCGCAAGACTAACCAGCAAAGATGAGGCTTCGGCAATGACAGGCTACACGGTTCACACGGGAACAAACGACAAATTCTCAGCTGGCTGGGACAACATTTTCGCAGCAGGAAAGGGCAAAAAAGGGGAAAAGAAGGCTGCCGCGGGAGCCAAGCAATCAGAGGAGAAAGCGGCGAAGTCCGCGAAGAAGGGCGTTCGAAAAGTGAAGCGTGGCAAGTAAGTGAAACTTTGCCTGGCATGGCGGTTGTGTCACCCGCCTGCCCCGAACTCGCCTGACCGTCGTCACTTCTGGTTACCCAGGGGGTGAAGCGCCGCCGATATACTCGGTGCGCAGACCAACCTACCCACCCCATCGCCCCGAAAGCGGAGCTGACGACGTGAGCGAAGAGTACGAAGAAATCCATTCCGAAGAAGTGGACCGTGTGGTTGCGGCTTTGGAATTGCTGAGCGAATCGGTTTCCAGCGAGACGATCAAGTCGATGCTCGAAGGCTGCTCAAGCGAAATCTACTACCTTGTCTACGAAGATGAGGAAGGGCTCGCGGCCTGATCCGGTCACTCGACCTGTCTCTACAATTCGATTTCGGCACACCGACATGAAGTCGGAATTCGGGACAAACCCTCCCACGGACGGTGAAGAGCCGAGCCGTTTCAATAGAACAGCCTCTGTCAGGAAACTGACGGAGGCTGTTCACATTTACGGGCCCCGAATCGAGCATCATCTTTTGTTGTCCCATGGAATTCATGGTGCTGCGTCTATCGTGTCCGCGGGCGGACGCAGCGCGGCTCACCTTCGGCGATGCGATGTCCGTCCATAAAGCGGTGCGCGAGAAATGCTGGCGGAACTGTTGATTCGATGGCACGATGGAGAGGTAGATCGAACCGTGATTCTGGAATAGGCAGTCAGTGATGAAGATGAGCAGATTAATCCCGATGCTGCCGGTCAGGAGCATGCCGCTGAGCGTGAGTTTTTACTGCAACATGCTGGGTTTCGAGGTGGAGCAACGGAACGACGATTGGGGTTGGGCCATGCTGCGATTTGATGAATGTCGCTTGATGGTCGATCAATCGATCAACGCCCATCCCGGCACATTCCGCGACTCAATCCTTTATCTGTACCCAGATGATATCGTCGCGTACCACCAGCAGGTGCGAAGCAACGGTCTGACGGTGCCAGAGCTGGAAACGACCTTCTATGGCCTGACCGAATTTCGAATCGACGACCCCGACGGAAACCGCCTGTGGATTGGACAAAGCACGAAGTCCTGAGGCGTTCGCAGTCTTCGCACTGCGTTGTCGCCCGTTCGCTCTTATTGGTATATGATTTCCAGTGCTGGATAGTGGCCCGTATTTTGTTGGTAGGGTGAATCAACGAAGACTCATCGCGATCACATACTCGTCTGGTTGGTGGCCATCGTTCCGTTGCTGCTGGTGTTGGCTGTCTCTGCCACGGGTGCGATTCGGAATATGTTCCGATGATCGCGAATTGGGGAGCGGCCCGACGTCGCGATGAGTGATCGCAACATCGCATCACTGAACGGCCCCCTTTCGCATCCGCTGTGGTGAGACGCTGAACGAGACCGCTTAACGGCGCGGCGATGGTGCGACCAGTTCGCTTTGAGATGTCGTCGCCTTCCCCTATCCCTTGATCAAGCTGTGGGCACGGATGCGATTCGCTAACAGGCATCAGACCATGGGCTTGCGCAGCATAAACCGATGCCAACCTGATTCGCGGCGATAACATCTTTAACGGGCACCAAGTGTCGGCGGAATGGAAATCGCACTGCTGGGCTCAAGGACTGTAGTCATGGGAAGGATGAGGCACCGTATGGTTCCCAGCAGTTCTCCGAATCCGATTCGATCCTCTGCAAGAATGCTCTTTGTGAGTCGATGAGTCAGCCCAGCGCAACCGTGACAGACAACAAAGCCCCGCGACTTCGACGGGTGGTTCGATGGAGTCTCGGCGGAGCTATTGTGCTCGTGGCGACGCTCGGTTGGATGATGCTGCAGGGTTCCGAGAGACGGATTGCTCGCGCAGAACTGTTGCTGGGGGACGGCAAAGCCAAAGAGGCGATGGTTGCTTTGAAACCGCTGCTGATCGCGATGCCAGCCAACGGCTCCGCCTGTTATCTTGCGGGCCAAGCTGCTGTGCGACTGAAGAATTTCGCAGAAGCGGCGCGTTGGTATGAGCAAGTTCCTGCCGGGCATCCGCGGCGAGCGGAAGCGTGCTTTCGGGCCGCGGATATCCTGCTGCTGCAACTGCATCAACTGTCGCCAGCCGAATCGCTATTGCGCGAGACGTTGACGCTACAGCCAGATCATCAAGATGCTCAAGGACACCTCGCTGGTGTGTACGGCTTGTGCGGTTTGACGAGCGTCACGACAGAATTGCGGCTGCAGCGACTTTATGCAGGGAAGTTCGCTGAAGTCGATCTGATGCTACTGGCACTGGGTGATACGGCCACCGAGAATGCGAGTTCGCTGAACGAGTACGGGCTGCGCTGTCCCGACGATCCGCTGGTCCTGCTGGCCCAGGCTCATCAGGCCTGGCAGCAACACGATTTTGCGACTGCAAGAGGACTCTACGAACGGGGTCTGGCCCAGCGCAGCGATCTCAACGATGCCCAGGCACGGTTGGGTCGCATTTTGTGCGACGCCGGAGACGCCGCCGCGTTTGTCAAATGGCACGCTCAGCTTGCCACGACTGCGGAGAACCATCCTGATACTTGGGTCGTCCGTGGTGACTGGTCTCTGCGTCAGTCTGACACGAAGGGAGCCGTACGCTGCTACTGGGAGGCCGCCCGGCGCGATGGGACTCATCGGCGAGCTCATCATCAGCTTGGACAAGCCCTCTCGACCCTGGGTGAATCGCGTATCGCCGAGGCGTTCCAACGCCGCAACGCTGTATTGCAGGAACTGCTGCTGGCCGCCAAGCACTATGGCCTGGAATCCACTTCGACCAGCGCGCTTCGCGCAATTGCCGCGGCTGAGTTGTGCGGTCAAACGTGGGAAGCCTGGGGATGGGCCGAGGCGGCACGGCATCGACCTCCCAAGCTTTCGGGCAACTGGCCTGAAAACATTCGCCCTGCCCCCGAAACTCCGCGAGTTCTGGTCACTGCGCAGCCGGCACAACAACACAATCTGGATCACTATCCGCTGCCCCACTGGATGCAGCAGCCTGCGCCATATCGCGATCCGAAGTTGCCGGAGCACAATGACGTGACGGCAATTCACTTCACCGACGATGCTGCGCGGACGGGACTGCGCTTTGCATACGTCAACGGTGACGATCTTCCCGGACCGGGAATGCGGATGTTCCAATTCAGTGGCGGAGGCGTCGGCGTGATCGACTATGATCGAGACGGCTGGCCAGACTTGTACTTCACCCAAGGAGGACGATGGCCGATCCTCGAAGCGAGCCCTCCGTCGGACATGCTGTTTCGAAATCGTGACGGTCAGTCGTTTGAGGATGTTTCCACCTTGGCCGGAATCATCGAGACAGACTACAGCCAGGGGCTGTCAGTGGGTGACATTGATGGCGATGGCTGGGCAGATCTGTTCATCGCCAACGTGGCCGGGAATCGCTTGTTTCGAAACAACGGTGATGGAACGTTTAACGATCTCACTCCGCAGGTTCGGCTTGGTGAAACCCGCTGGTCAACCAGCGTGGCCTGCGCCGATTTGAATGGCGATGCGCTGCCCGACCTGTACGTGGTGAATTACCTTTCCGGACAGGATCTGCTCGATCGGATCTGCCGACAGGAGAACGGAGCCCCCCGATCTTGCACGCCGCACGAATTTGAAGCGGCCGAGGATCAGGTTCTCTTGAATCTCGGAGACGGACGCTTCCGCGATGTGACTGCCGAAGCGGGTGTGCTCGCACCAGGAGGCAAGGGGTTGGGGGTGGTGGCGGCCGACTTCGACACCACCGGCCGACTGAGCCTGTTTGTCGCCAACGACACGACTGGCAATTTCTTCTTCCAGAACGCGACCGCTCATCCCGGCGATGCTCCCAAGTTTGAAGAGAACGCCATTGTCACGGGACTGGCCTTCGATCGCGAGGGGCGGTCGCAAGCGTGTATGGGGATCGCAGCCGACGACGCGAACGGCGACGAACAGTTGGATCTGTTCGTCACCAACTATTTCAATGAAGCCAACACGTTGTACCAGCGCCAATCAGGCCTGATGTTTCTTGATACCACCAGCGAAGCGGGCCTGACCGAGCCAAGCTTGAAGCAGCTTGGCTTCGGAACCCAATTTCTTGACGCAGACCTCGATGGCTGGCCGGACCTGATCGTGACGAACGGCCACGTCGATGACGAGACCGCTCGCGGAGTGCCGTTGCACATGCCTACGCAGTTTTTTCGCAACCGCGGGAACGGACGCTTCGCCGAAGTGGCCGCGACGCAACTTGGAGACTGGTTCAAGGGAAAATATCTCGGACGCGGACTGGCTCGCCTGGACTGGAACCACGACGGTCGCGAGGACTTTGCAGTGAACAACCTGGACAGCCCCGCCGCATTGCTCACCAACGACTCGCCGCCATTGGGACGATACCTGGCGATCGAACTCGTCGGGACCGTCTCAGCACGAGAACCGATTGGAGCAACGATCCAAGTGAAGACCAGCAGACGGTCGATCTCGAAACAATTGACAGCAGGTGATGGCTACATGGCCAGCAACGAACGACGGCTGACCTTTGGTGTCGGCACGGACAAACAGGTCGAGGTCGTGATCTACTGGCCATCAGGGCTACACGACACGTTCCCGGGCGTACGGACGGAAGCCGCCTGGCTGGCCATCGAGGGACGTTCCGGGCTGATTCAGATGGATTCGCAAAAGTGAGCCTTCGAATCTCGATCCAGTCGGGTCAAGAATCATTGACCGTCATCGGTACTATCGGCCAGCGAAACCAAGGGTCAGCAAAGTCTACGCGTCAGAGGATGCCAGCTTGTTGGCAATTTGACTATCGAAAACAAGAAGATGTTTGGCGGCGAATCCGTCGGGCTGCTCTAACTAATACGCAGGTGAGTCACTCGCAGGAAACGACTCTTCAGATGCCTCCTGAACCACATCAAACGGCTCAGGCGGTTTGGGCTTTGCCAAGAGAAGCGTCACCAGCAGCGAAGAACTTTCTACCGCCATCAAGGCATGTGGTTCGCCTGCGGCAAGGTAAAGCAACTGTCCAGGGCCGAGTTCTTGTGACTTGCCCTCGGTGGTGAAGAGAACTCGCCCTTCGAGACATTGCACAGTAATCTCGTTCGGAGCCTTGTGGCTTGGAATCTCTTTGCCTGCGGGGAGAACCAATCGGATCACTTCGATGGCCTTGGTTTTTACGAGCGTCCTCGTCATCGCCGTCGCCAATGTCGCCCCCAGTGGATGGACATCTACGATCTCTGCTGATTTTGCGTGTGGAATTGCCATTGCAGTCCTTTCTCTCATGTAAGGTCGAATCGAATGAACGATTCTATCAGCGTTCTCGCAATCCGATTGGAATTGAATACTAAATAGATGCCGTTGGTGCCATCGAGTAGGATACTCATCCACGGGTCACGGACCATACCAATGCAGGTCACCACCGATTTCCTGCAAGCACGGTCACTACCTCACTGCGACTCAGGGTAGACGATGCGAATCAAAGCCACGACATTGCTGTTGTTTTTTTCACCGGTCGTCATCTTCGTGGCGGCAGCATTTCTCCAATGGGCCATGTTCGGGCTACCAGCCATATCGCCACCCTCCGATCTCCACCAAGCCAGCCTTTCGATGGCCCAAGGTTTCCCCGCATGGTTGCGTGTCACGCACTATGTCAACTTCCTGTTCATCATCCTGCTGATCCGTAGCGGATTGCAGATCCTGATGGACCATCCCCGGTTGTATTGGAATGTCCACTGCACCCCCGGTACTGAATGGCTTCGGCTCACGCCCATTGACGTACCCAAAGATCGAGTTTGGACCGCCAAGGAGGATTCCCGCTACTTGTCGCCTTGGATTGGTCTTCCCGGCGAACGGCACACTGTGGGGATGGCTCGTCATTGGCACTTTCTCAGTGTGCTGTTTTGGGTGTCGAACGGCATCGTTTACATGGGACTGCTCTTCGGTACGGGTCAGTGGCGTCGTCTAGTCCCTGCATCGTGGCACGTTGTTCCTGACGCGTGGGCCTACTTCGTTCATTACGCCACCTTCCACATTCCACCGGAGCCTGACGCTTTCTATCACTACAACCCACTCCAGCAGATTGGGTACTTCGGAGTGGTGTTTGTCCTGGCACCTCTGGCTATCTTCACCGGCCTGTCGATGTCGCCCGCTTTCACGAACCGATTCAAATGGTATCCGCAGCTTCCGGGCAACCGGCAGATTGGTCGGTCGATCCACTTTCTGATCACGTGTGCCTTTGTCGCCTTCATAGTCATTCATGTGACGTTGGTGATGCTGACGGGGTTTGCCAAGAATATGAACTTTATCGTCTTGGGCACGCACGACAAGAATTGGAATGGGATCTTTCTGGGCCTTTTTGGGGTCGGCATTATTGTCGGGCTGAATGCTCTGGCCAATTGGATGGCATGGAAGCATCCCAGAACCATTCAGCACATGGCCAAGGCAATCGTTCGCCCTGTCATGGGGTTCTTGCTTGATAGCCCTCAACCGCAGGCCGAGTTTCGTCGGGAAGAAATTTCGCCATTTTTCTGGGTCAATGGAAAAATGCCCACCTGCGATGAGTGGAAGGAATTAGCGAGCAATGAATTCAAGGACTATCGACTCAAAGTGTTCGGCGCGGTCGACAACCCCGTCGAACTGTCACTGATTGATCTCCGAGCATTGGGAGAGAAAACGCAGATAACTCTTCACCATTGTATTCAGGGTTGGTCCGGAATTGCTGAATGGGGCGGAGTTCCATTGGCGGAGTTGATCAAGCTGGTTCAGCCCAAACCGGGCGTTCGAGCGGTGGTCTTTTATTCATTCGGTGAAGGAGCAGGTGGCGGCCAATTTTACGACAGTCTCTCAATGGATAACGCCATGCACTCGCAGACAATCCTGGCCTATGAGATGAACTTCAAGCCGCTGAACGATCTGCATGGAGGGCCATTGCGATTGCGAGTCGAGAACCAGCTTGGCTTCAAAATGGTGAAGTGGATCCAGAGCGTTGAATTCGTGGAAAGCGTCAAAGCGGTCTATAAGGGCGAAGGCGGCTACAATGAGGACAACGAATACTTTGGCGAGTTGGCGAATATCTGAGAGATGAACGACAGGCGATTGCTTCTGCAAAGACAACGACCTTAATGTGTTCGGAAAGTGTCTTCTGGCGATGACATCGGCGACTGGTCAGCGATTTTCTTCTTATCAAAGCAATCGCTGTTCAGCACATCATGTCCACTGGCAAGTTGCAACTGCGCACACTGACGGAAGGTGCGACAATTGTCGGCGGAGATTTGACCTATCCGTCTCCCGAGGCGGATCAGAAAAGGAACGTCGCGGATCGCAGATCTAACGAGCGACCCGGTGCTGGTGATCGAAAGCGTCACCGTGAAACAGAAAAGGCAAAGAACCTCGTTCAAGTTCTTTTCCGAGCATCGAATCGTCCGTCTGAAACTCCCGATGTCCACAAGAATTCACGCAATTGTCTTACACAGGATTCAAACAAAAAAGCCTTGCCGCAAATCATTCTGCGGCAAGGCTTTCCGAATGGACGATACAAGACTCGAACTTGTGACCTCCACGATGTCAACGTGGCGCTCTAAC
>CBIHQO010000167.1:0-10022 GCA_966211735.1 uncultured Schlesneria sp. | reverse complement strand
ATCTGGCCCGCACGATTTCAGTAGGAGATGAACCACGAGGACTGGCGGTGTCGCAAGATCGCAAGTCCGTCTACGTGGCCCTCGGTGGCGATGACGCCGTCGCGCAAGTTGATCTGGCGTCCTCATCCGTCGTGGCGAAGTTGCCTGCTGCGGGCATTCCGAAGACGGTACGCATCTCTCCGGACGGCCGCCTGCTGGTCACGAGCACCGCCGTTCCCGCGACGATCTATGTCCACGACCTGGAATCCAGGCAACTGATCAGCGAACGTCGACTGTTCGATGGAGCGTTCAACCCTGGCGTGCCCGTGATCTCAAAAGACTCCAGATTGCTGGTGATCCCGCACGCGGTCAATCGTGAGTTCGCGGTCACGCCACAAATGATCGACATCGGCTGGGTCATCGACAACCGCATTTCCAAACTGCCGCTGCCAGACGGCGAACCAAGCAGCCAGAAACAGCTGGGTCTGGATATCCGCGGTAAAGCTGTCGGCGATGCTTACGCAGCCCTCTTCACCTCCGATGAATCACGGCTGGTCGTCTCCTGTGGCGGGACTCACGAACTACTGGTGATCGATTTCTCATCGATTCCGTGGCCCACCGGCGACCCTGGCGACTTCCTGCCTGCCGCAATGCAGAAAGACGCGTCCAAGTTCCGCCGCATCAAAGTCGGCGGGCGTCCAATGGGAATGACGCTCCTGAATGACCAGACCGTGGTCGTCGCCAACTATCTCCTGAACTGCCTGCAAGTTGTCGATCTGAATTCAGGCGACATCACAAAAACGATTTCTCTTGGCGGTCCCCAAGAACCTGATCTGGCACGACAAGGCGAAATCGTCTTTTACGATGCCGATCGATCGATGCACTCGTGGTTCAGTTGCCACACGTGCCATACCGATGGCCATACAGCCGGCCAGGTATTCGACACCCGCAACGACCGCAGCTTCGGAACTCCAAAATTAACCCCTTCACTACGCGGCGTTGCCGAAACCGGTCCCTGGACGTGGCACGGTTGGCAAACAGATCTGCACGATGCGATGAAGCGATCATTGACTGAGAGCATGGCTACCAAGCATCCGATCACCGATGAAGACGCAACAGCGATGGTAGCGTACCTCAAAACGCTGGGGCATCCCGTCAATCCGCGTGCAACGTCGACAGACACGGCCCTGTCCCAAAAGCAGGAACTGGGACGAACACTGTTCTCAGGCAAAGCAGGCTGCGCCTCCTGTCACAGCGGTTCGCAATTCACCTCGGGCGACACCTTCGACGGCAAGGTCGAAGATCGCAAGGACCGCGACAACAAATACAACCCGCCAACCCTGCGCGGCGTCGCCTCCAGACGCCGCTATCTCCACACGGGCAAGGCTCGCAGCCTGGAAGCGGTCCTCACGAAGTATCACCGCCCGGAAGACCTCGTCGGCGAATCGCTGACGGACGAAGAACGAGATGCCGTGATTGAGTATCTGAAGTCGTTGTAGCGGGCTCGACACTGGTCGCTTCGGTTGCGCGTGCCACGGTTTTGGACTCTTCGACCAGGCCATGTCTGACTCCGCTTTGATTATTCTCTGAGCCGCGATTGATCCACGGCCGGTTTCCTGTCGTTACCATCGGAAGAGATTGCCAGTTCGTAGTTCTGGAGTCACCGAAATCGACGTGCGGCCTCATCGAAAACACGGCCTTGTCGATGACTCCAAAACCGTGGCCCCCCGTAATTCACACGAACAGCGGGCGGGAAACGTTCAATTTGTTTGGAGCAGGTTGTGAGTTTGGATCAGATTTGGATTCACGTCGTCGACACGTTGCGAGAGCATTTCGTCAAAGTGCTCGTCGGTTTTTTGTTGATGATCGTCGGCTGGTACTTCGGGCGAGTGCGGGCACGCGAGCACTGGAGAAAACAAGAGTTTCTAGACCGCCTGAACATCTCGCTGAATTCAATCGATCGAGGCGTCTTGAAGATCCGCACGCTCAGCGAAAAACATGGCGAAGAAGTGTTTCTGAACAAGGTCGCAGCGGAAACGGTCACGCAGTTAGCTCGGCGTACGACGGCCGCGGATCCGATCCTGCCGATCGCCAAAGACGACATGTGGTATTACCTGAATGCGATCCTGAACGACCTGTCGGAACAGTTCGCCACCGGAGCGATCAAACGTGATCTGGGCGGAACAGTGAATTGCGCCATCTATCTGGTCGCTCTCACCTGTGAGACGGCAGGAGACCTCCGGACTCGCAAAGTCCGCGCGATGGTTGTCAAAAAGTCCTTGCTCACCGCTTTTCCGACCGAGCCCCCACAGTTCGAATCCGACCGCCACGGCACCCGCTGGCAGACCTTGCAGATTCTGTCGGCGGAATACGCCAAGAACCCCTGGCGATTCCTGGAAGTTGAACTCTGCGTCTAACTTGGCATCGTCGCATCTGCCGCGGACTCCACCGAGCCAGGAGCGACTTCCGCACCTGCCGTCGGCCCGACGTCAGTCTGATCGCCCGTGCCGGACATGACGGCCGCTTCAATCCGCGAGAACAAATCATCTTGAACTCGCGCACGCTCGCGATCGATCTGATCTGGAGTCGCCCCCAGGTCGCGCAGCATCGCGACAGCCATCGACAACGCAACCTCACCTTCGCCCGACGAGACTTCGCTGGCACCTGCCAGCAACAGGGGGGGAACTTCGCGCAGGTAATTGGAACGAACCAGGATCTTAATGCCAGGATTCAAATCCCTGGCCTGTCGAATGACATCTTCTGTGCCGGGGATGCCCGCGACACTCAGGATCAGCGTCCCGGCGCGATCGACTCCCGCCGACAATAGCGTGTCACGATGAATGGCATCGCCATAAATGGCGTCAATCCCCTCTTTCTTGAGTTGACGAACGGTCTCGATATTCATCTCAATGATGCAGGGCGTAATGCCGTTTTCACGCAGCAGGCGACTGACGGTACGGCCGACAGGACCATAACCGGCCACCACGGCGCGATGCCTGGAGTCGGTCGAAGAATCTAACTTCTTGATTGCTCCGCCGGCATCCGCCTGAGGCTGCACGACTCGAGAATTCAACCAGCGCCATAGCTTAGGACGTCGCGATGCCCACGCTTCAATGGGGTTCACCAGACGATAAAGCAGTGGGTTGATCGAGATGGAAACAATCGCCGCCGCGACAAGTGTATTGTTGGCCTGATCATTGAAAATATGCAGATCTTTGCCGACCGAAGCCAGAATAAACGAGAACTCGCCGATCTGAGCCAGTGCCAGCGAGACCGCCAGCCCCACGCGGACAGGATAGCCGAGAAACAACACAATGCAGATTGCCGCCAGTGGCTTGCCAATCAATACGATCGCCAGCGTCAGAATCACGACCAGCGGCGAAGCCAACAATGCCGAAGGATCGAACAGCATGCCGACGGATACGAAAAAGAGCACCGCGAACGCATCACGCATCGGCAACGCCTCAGTCGCCGCTCGCAAGCTGAATTCAGATCGGCCCACGACCATTCCCGCCAGGAACGCACCCAGTGCCATCGACACTCCGAATAACTTGGCCGACCCGACCGCGATGCCCAAGGCCGTCACCAGCACGGTCAACGTAAACAATTCACGAGACCGGGTCGCAGCGATCTTGCCCAGCAGCAGCGGAATCAGTCGGTCGCCAACCACAAACGTCAATCCGACCAACGCGCCGATCTTGATCGCCGCGATCAGAAGCGCGAGCGTAATCCCGCCGAATCCTGTGGCCCCTTCGCCAAACAGTGCCGGCAGCAACACCAGGACGATGACAGTGAACAGATCCTCAACCACCAGCCAGCCGACGGCGATGTGACCGATCGGTGTGTGCATATCATTGTTGTCTGCCAGGACCCGTGTCAGCACGACAGTACTGGCCACGCTGATCGCCAATCCAAAGATGACCCCCGCCTCCCAACTGTAGCCAACACTCCATCCCGCCAAAGCACCAAGGATTGTGGCCACGACGCTTTGAGCGACGGCTCCGGGAATGGCAATTCGCCGGACTGCCAGCAGGTCTTTCAAATGAAAGTGCAGGCCGACCCCGAACATCAGCAGGATGACCCCGATTTCTGCCAATTGTTCGGCCAGCTCGCGATTGGCCACAAAACCAGGCGTGTTCGGTCCCACGACCAAACCGGCTAACAGGTAGCCGACAATGGGGGAGAGCCCCATCCGGTGAGTGATGTAGCCAAGGACCAGCGCGGCCGTCAGACCACCGGTCAGCGTCGGTATGAGATCGAGATTATGCACGTTGTGACCAGATCTATTTCAGAAGTTCCATTGATGAACCTGCCTCGATCTTATCGCGACTTCGCGACAACGCTCCGGTCAATGGTCCCGAATAGCTGCGCGACCACCAGGCTCCGGTGGCGTTGCGTTGATCGGCAGACGAAAACTTGTACTCATAGTACGTCAGCCGAACATATCGAGGCGGGTCGCGACCCAGCTTCGGATTTCCGATCAGCCGTGCGACCGATGGATTTCCCTCTAACAGCTTCTCTGCCAGTGCCACCAGCCAATAGTCATTCCCTTTGGGATTGAGCGCTGCAAACCACATCTGCCAATCCAGTCGGGGCATGTGCGGTGCGGCAATCGGCGGCGCACGATTGATATTGCCCGGTTTATACGGCAATTCGCACGCGGCCCAAGTGTGACCATCATCACTGATTTCAACGATGATCTCGGGACGACTGGTCGTCATCACGCGAAACAAGCCATAGCCGTTGATCGTTCGATAAGGCGAGATTGGATTGAGCAACGCAGATTCGGCCCACGACAACAGCGATCGGTTGGCCAGATTCAATGTTGTCACGACCGCCTGCGGCATCTTATCCACCTGCTGCGTTCGAACCATTTCCCGAACTATCGTCAGCGAACTGAGGGCCAACAGCGCGACCGCCGCGGTTGTTCCAACCGCTGTCCGCCATGGCGGACGTGTCGCATGCAGTGCAATCGACCCAACGGCCGGTGACCGCCATCGGATCAATCGATGCAGCACGTGATCATTGAGCAACGGCAGACACAGCACGATTGTCTGCAGGTTGAAGAAGCCAAAATTGCCGGTCGCCTCGATGGCCAGCATCAGCACAATCGTCGACAGCCCGAAGAGGGCTCGCCCTCGTCGACCCGTGAAGATCAGAAATGGCAGGATCAGTTCGACGACAAACATCAGCATCAGCGCTACCTGGTGACAGGTCAACGGAAGCTGATACGCATACCAACTGATCCAGTTCGGAATCGGCTGCGTGTAATAATGAAATCGCAGCGCCGTTCCATCGTTCCATGCCGCATCACCAGATAACAACTTAGTCACCCCGGACAGGAACATCAGCTTGAATGCCAATCCCCAGAGTAACCAGCGCGCCGCCGGCAACAGCGGCGCTGCCTGTTGCCAATCGACTCTCCATCCGCGCGGCGCGTACAATAGCGAACAGACGGTCATCTCCAACAGCAACGTATCCCACTGAAAACTGAGAAACGCCTGCCCGGCGATGCAGAGAGACAGATAGATTCCCCAGAGCGCAACCAGGATCAGTCGCGGGGCGAATCCTGCGATCAATAAGACAGATAAGCAGATTCCACTCGCACACCACAGGTGCAGCGTCAGATCGCTCGAACCAAACCAGCAGACGCTGGGCAACAACCGATAAGCATCGCTTCCGAGTTTGCCATAGGCCGCCTTAAAGAAAGCCTCGGCGGGCAATACCCCCTGCTGACCGACTAGTCCATGGATCTGAGACCACAGCGACCAGAATGCAATCAGATAAACGAAGCCAAACGCCTGAATATAGAATCGTCGCGTGAAATCATCGTCGTGAGAAACGCTTATCGACGGGCAGACCTTCAAGAGAGATTCAGTAAAGTCGAGATCGGCCTGCTTCGCGCGGACCGGTCCCGACACAGACACTCCAGCAGTCGCTGCGGTCTGCAAAATCAGCCAGTCTGGCGCTGATTCCGCCTGAAGCATTCTTGTCGATCCCTTATCGATGTGGCTGGAAGAGCGCGCACCGCAGTTTAGCCGATCAGATCGATGAGGGAAGGGCGTAATCTCCGAAACACGGAGAAAACGGAATCGTTGCTGCCACAAACTATTTTGTTTTAAACGTCGGTGCCGACGCCGCCGGATGTGGCGAGCAAGCGCTGACGGTCCATCGTTCCAGATGCACGATCGCCGCCGATTCAACATCCATCACTCGAACCTCATATTGAGCCACCCCAAACGGCAACTCATCGCACAACCAGGTATCGCACCGATACTGATGAGTCGGCTCGTTCTGCGGATAGTCGACCGCAGCGGCGGCCAACTGACAGCGGAACGCATCGCCTCGCAGCGGAAGATGGAGATATCGAAACTTGCCCGCTCGAAACTCTTTCTTCAGAGGAAGTGCACGAACAAAAGTGAAGTCGGCCTGCTTCTGCTCGTTGGTCATGGACGCAGGGTCGTGCCATCGAACAAATTCGGCGGTGGATTCTCCAGCGAGGAATCGCTCCACATCAATGCGAAATCGTCGCACTGATTTCAGTTCCCCAGCGCCGTCGGCTTCGGAAACGTCGACTTCGACGAGGCCCGTCGCAGTGTCTGACTCGATCTTGCTGCACGTCAGCCTTCGTCGTTTGACGGTTCCCTCGGAATTCTGTGACGAGAATTCAATCCATGGCGAACCTTGCGGATCAGGAATCGACGGAAACCAAGTCCACAACTTCCTTGACAACTCAGCCGGCCTGCGGGTGTAGTCGATCCACTTCCACGCTTCCATCCGGCGAAACAGCCACGGTTGCTGCCAGGGATTTTCGATCGGGATCCAGGCGGATATTGCCGAGAAGGCAAACAGCACGTATTGCAGCCACCGCAGGACCGTGATGCGCGTCGCCAATTCGACTGCCGGAACCATGGCCAGCAACCAGAACGGAATCAGCCACAGCGCCCACCGCAGCCCGCAACTGACACCTCCATAGTTGTAGTTATTCGTTCGAGTCATGTAGAAGCCGACGACCAGCACGGTCATCACTGCCCCCAGTCGAACCAGCGTTCGCAGCGAGGCGTTTCGAATCGATCCGCTGAACAACCAGCCGACCAATGACAGCAGAAACAGCGGCGTCAGCGAAAAGATGCCGTGATGGCCAATTGTGCAATGCAGGAAGTAGGTCGCGGGCGAATCGAGGTTGCGATCGACGCCGTCAGGATCCATCCAATAGCTGGGAACCCCGTCGACTACGAAGTTGTACTTCGCCGAACCATAGCTGGCATAAGTTGGCTTCAGGCTGCCCGTCGCAATGACGTTGGTCGCCAGGAACGCCGCTAAGGGCACGATGGCCGCCGGAACATACCAGCACAGGGTCTGGCGAATCGAAGTCCGTTCCGCCAGAAAGAACGTCGCCAATCCAAACGCCGCCGCCGGTAACTCATTGGCACACGCCCATCCTGCCGCAGCGCCGCACAAGAGAAATGACCACGCTGAAGCCTCCGACAGCAGCTGCTGAAGCGCATACAGACTGAGCATCACGCCGACCACCGCCACCGTGTGATTGTTCAGCGTCATCAGGAACGGAGTGACCAGCGTTCCGAACCCAGTCGCCGCCAGCACAAACAGTCGGCACCAGTTCGAATCGGAAACGCGCCTTAACAGGCGAGTCATCACAACCAGCGACACGCCGAACGGGATAACATTGATGACGATTAAGACCAGCGTCGACCCCGTAATTCGTTGCACACACCACGTGACGCCAGCCACGATGACGCTGAGCAAAGGGGGCTTCGTCGAGTAAAAGTGGCCCCCGTCATAAATGATGTCGATCGAGTCCCAGCCCGCCTCCTGCCGGATCTCATCGATCTGAAATGTCCCTCGTTCAACCAGCGACCAGACGGTACACCACCGCGACCGATCGTTGGCACTCTGCAGCGGCTTGGCATTCACCAGCGCAATCGTGTGCAGTAAGACCGCCAGAAAGATCAGCAGGCAAGCCCCCCAACGTTCGGGCGGCGAGATCGTTTCACGAGTTTCATCCGACATCATCGAAAGGGCTTCTTATTCAACCAGCCAATTTGGTCCACAACACTCAGCCGCATCCTGAGCGATGGTTGGTGGCTTCGCAAGCCTGATCAGCGAGTAAACGCCGATCGAGGGGTGGCGCGGCCGCGTGCGACACAACGGGGAGACTGAGGGCAACGCCTCGTAAGTTATGCCTCCGCATAACGGTTTTCAGTGCAGTTCAAGCACGAGGCTGATCACTCGCAGCGTCCTTGATCGCCCTGCGAATCCCGGAGATCCGATGATCTTCAGCGGTCGGAAGCAACACCATGTCAGCCTCGACGGGCACACCGACATCAGTCCACTTTCAGCGCGAGCGTTTCGTTCGCGTGACCTGAATCGCTACCGCCACTGACAGAATCTTTTGGCCCGAAAGAATGGGAAATCTCGGTAGCAAGAGAACGTCAGTTCATAGGCCTGCCCGGGTTCATGGCTGGATTTTCGACATCACGCCCTGGCACGTCGCCTTGGCCCTTTCCCTTTTTCTGACTGTTGGATTCCAGACGAGTTGATCGGCTACCATAAAATCACTTCGCAGCGATCTTCTTGGTCGGCTTTGCCTTTGTGATGGCGACTTTTGGAACGCTCTTCTTGGTCGCGGTCACCTTCGTCTTTTTCTTCGAAGCATTCGGCTGAACTGAAGTCGGTGACGGCGCGACCGCGCTTCTGGAGATGAATGAAGGATTGCTATCGCAGAGTTCTTGAAAAGGAGGAATGTAAGTATCCGTGATGCTCGAGTTCAGCAGATTCGGCGATACTCCGACGCCAATTCCGTACCCAATTCCTATCCCATTTCCGAGATTGGCACCGTAATAATCGCCGTAGCCCGAGCCGGGCGGAACATAAAAGAAATCCTGAGCGGCCGCTTCGCGAGACGCCACTCCACAACAGAGCAGGGTGACAATAGCAAGTGTTCTCATTCTGACCTCCTTTTTGCAGACCTGCCGAATCGAACGATGCATCACCGACATGCGAAAGGCTCAGGAAATCCCAAAATACGATCGAGTTCGGGAAACGAACGTCATCGGTTCTATTTCGACGGCTTCACCTTCGCCGCCTTCAACCTGGCGATGAAGTCGTCCGGCTTCATGCGGTCGGTGTTGCTTTTGCCGACGTAGCGGAACAGTTCCTTCCCTGAACGATCAAGGACCACAAGTGCCGGGTAATGCACGGTCTGGCCATGAAATTTGTAGCCGTCAGGAATGCCGAACTCTTTTGCCAACCGTGCGTCCGGGTCTCGATAAATGACAGGGAGGTCCTTCAATTCATCCTGGCTGAGCTTCCCGGCCCAGGCTTTGATCTCATCTGCACTGTCAGGCTTGAGAAACACATGCAACACATCGGGAGTCTTGGCAGCCAGCTTGGCATAGTCATTGGTATGTTTGATGCAGTATGGGCATTCCGTCTTCAGCAAGAAATGCAGTGCAATTACTTTGCCCTTCTGCTCCGACAACGTCAGCGTCGTGCCGTGAGTCGGCGATTCGATAGTAAAGTCGGTAGGATTCTCTGCGCGGGCAGTGACGGCGATCAGCGAGAGAATCAGAACCAATCCAGCTCTTCTGTTGTTCGTTGTCATCGGGGTGATTTTGTTTCTAGTCGATAAGGGAATGTTTGAATCCATTTGTCCAACGTCCAGATCCTAAGTCGCGAATGCGGACTGCCACGCGGGGGCGTCGACTCGCCGGCTGACATCAAGTCGATGCCGAGATCAATCTTCCGCCAGCAGACTGTCGACGGCTTCTTCGATAGTTTTGTCGCCCGTCGCACCCTTCCAATTTAGTTCGCCGGGCCACCACATCCGGATGTAGCCCTGCTTGTCCACGACATATACGCAGGGCCACATGGTATTACCCCATGCTTTCCAGTTTTCAGATTGCAGGTCGATCATAATTGGAAACTTCAAATCACTTTCGCGAGCAGCGGATTTCACAGCGTCTGCGTCCCGCTCGCGACTCGTTTCCGGTGTTTGAATGCCGACCACGACAACACCTTTG
>CBIHQO010000166.1:0-10041 GCA_966211735.1 uncultured Schlesneria sp. | reverse complement strand
CGCCTCTATGAGCCGTCAATTTGGACCGTATGACATCTCGCGTGAACTGGGCCGTGGGGCGATGGGAGTCGTGTCCCTCGCGTTGCAACGCAGCCTGCAGCGTGAGTGTGCGCTGAAAACGATCTCGCTCAAGTTTCATGATCCCCGTGCGGCAGAGCGGTTTATTCAGGAAGGGCAGGCAATCGCCCGGCTGGGCAAGCATCCCAACATCGTCCAAGTGTTTGACGCGGGGATCGTCGAGAACACACCGTACATCGCCATGGAGTTCGTTGAGGGAGAGACGCTGGATTCCATCGTCAAGCGGCGTGGGAGCCTGCCCGAGTCCGAGGTGGTCGAGTTTGGGCGAACGATTGCACTCGCGCTGGACCATGCCCATCGCCGCGGGGTCGTTCATCGTGACGTCAAACCTGCCAACATCATCATCGACAGGGCAGGGGAGCCCCAACTCCTCGATTTTGGAATCGCGAAGACTTTGGACGCGTCATTCGATTCAGGTCGCGTTGCTCCTTCCCCAGTTCTTATCACCATGTCTGAAGGGGGGACGGTAACGGGTTCGATTGAACGCTCTGCTCAAGATCAAACCTTGATCGTTGCCGAGAATAGTTCGGTACCTCGAGCGGAAGAGGGGATTCAAGGGACACCCGCGTTCATGGCACCAGAGCAGGCGGATCCAAGGCGCGGTCCCGTCGATGCCCGCAGCGATGTCTACGCTTTGGGAGCGACGCTGTATGTGCTGGCAACGGGACAGCGGCCATTTGACGCAGGTTCGCTCACCGAGTTGCTGCTGCGTGTGGTGACTCAACCGCCACTGCCGCCGAGTGCGTTTGCTGAAATCAGCCCCGATCTGGAAGCGGTGCTGCTTAAATCGCTAGAGAAGAATCCGGCCGCCCGCTACCAAACGGCCTTGGAATTCGCTGACGATCTGACTCGGGTGACGATGGGGTTGCCGACGCGTGCTCGCAAGCTTGGGAGACTCGGCTGGCTTGGAAAACGGCTGCGAAGCCATGGCCGACTTGTCGGAACTATCGCGGCGCTCCTAACCATGGCGGCGATTCTCTCAGGCTATTTTCTCTATCGATCGCAGGAGATTCAGGCACTGTGGCGCGATATCGCCGATCGAACGTCGCGCAGCACAGCGCAGGAAGTTCGGTCGTTGCTCGACCCCGCGCTGCCGATGCTGGAGGAATGCGTTTCGCTGGCAGAAATGGACTTATTGCCGGTCGACGATCCCGAGTTGCTCGCGCGGCATCTGGTGGCTCGTTTTCGTTATCAGAAGAAACTGTCCTGGCTGAGCTATGGGGATGCCCAAGGCAGATTTACCGGAGCCTGGCGACATCCCTCGGGGCGGATTGTCATCCAGCGGTCGTGGCTCGATGAACAAGGGGGCCACGTGCGGGAGGAGTTCGTGAGCGGGGACAGTGAACGATTACGGTGGAGTGATGACTGGACCTACGATCCTCGCACCAGACCGTTCTACCTGCTGGCGAGCGCGTCTTCCAAACCGATCTGGACCAAGCCCTATGAATGGTTCGGCGACGAAGGGCTGGGGATTACAGCTGCGCTGGCGCTCAGAAAGTCGGGGTCGCAGGAAGTGCGCGGTGTGTTCACAGCCGACTATCACCTGGGAACACTGGCGGACTTTCTGACGAATCTCAAGTTGGGAGCACAGGGACGCGCCTATCTGATGAATCGCCATGGCGAACTGCTGGCATCACCACTGCGCGGGGAAATCACGCGAGACGAACTATTGACGGCGGCCATGAATCAGTCTGCGGCTGCTCTTCCGGAAGGCCTGGCGGGCATGCCGATTGACGACCCGCGCTCGTTCACGTTTCAACACGGGGGAAAAGTTTATATCGCCGCACTGGAAGCGTTTGAGCCTGCGGAGGGGTTGCCGGTTGTCACCGCGGTGGTGGTTCCCGAAGAGGACATCACCGGCCCGATTAAGGCTGCGGCAGTGGCGACTGCGAAGGCAGCAGTTCTCGCGGTGCTGTCGGCAATCGGTTTGGCTCTTTTGATCAGCCTTCTGAAACGGCGACAGCTCATGAAGGCATTGACTCGAAAGCGACGTGCGAAATTAGTGCCGGTCGCCGATTCGATCACGGAACAAACTTCGATCGCTCCACCTCAGACCTGATAGTTCCCTTGTGGCTTCGAGAGCAGCAGGGAGGCAGAGAGAAGCGTCAAAGGGATCACCACGGCCCAGTGCGGAATGGTCCATGTGGCAAACTCCGCGAACACCAGGGAGAGCAGGGGACCGGCTGTCAGCTGAAACTTGGCGAACTGAAACCCGCACCAGTGATAATTCCAACTCGTTTCCCAACTTATTGGTGCTTCTGGAAAACTCTCGAAGTTGCTGTCCTCAAGCGACATCGTATTCCAACTCAAAGTCATGAACTGAGCCAGAGGAACTCGTCCCGTCCCTGCGCGCCTAGTCCAGTTGAGACCGTTGGGTGAGTTGGTGAATGAATGCCTGACTTCAGTGAATGTGATCGTGTCGACGATGACGCCGCTTCTGATCCACAGCCCCATGAAGAATAGCGCCATCGCGAGCAAGCCGCAGCCTGTTTTTCTTCGCCAACCGTGGAAGACGGTGCGCATGGGATTGGCATTCCAGTATGCGACGCAAGAAAACTGCTACTGCTTAACTGAAGCCTCAACAGCAATCGCGGGCAGCTCGATCGCTGGCCCCACACGGATGTCTCGGAACTTGACGATGGTGTTGTGGTTCTGCAGTCCCAAGTAGCCCTTTATCGAACGGAGTGCCAGCAGAGGCGATTGGCTGCTGGAGATGTCGGTCACTTGATATCCGTTGTGCCAAGTGGTGACTCGATCGCCGCGGCAATTGATTTCCAGTGTGTTCCACTCACCGGGAGGGCGGCTGACTCGTGGGTTTGCTCCGGCGATGTCATAGATCGAACCGGAGTATTGGTAGTCCTTCAATTTGAGATGTTGCGGCGCTGCGTCATCCAGAACCTGCACTTCGAAGCCAGCGATTGGGAGGGTCGCGTTCTCACGGTGGTGATTGCCGTCTTTGGGAACTCGGACATAGATGCCACTGTTGCCTCCCGTGGAGAGGCGATACTCGAGTCGCAGATCGAAGTCGCCGAACTCTTCGGCACTCCGCAGCCACGGTCCCTTCTGACCTGAACAGACTAATAGTCCGTCTTGAACGGACCAGCAGCTTTCAGCAGAGCCACCTTCGGCTTCCCATCCATCGAGATTGCGGCCGTTGAAGAGCGGGCGATAGCCCAACTCGGTGAGGTTGACGTTCTTAATCAGGAATTGACCACCCACAGGGACCTCGACCTGAAAACCGATGTAGCCGTCAAGTTGCTTCAGACCGGCGGCGGTATAGGCTTGCTGCCCATTGATCTTCAAAGAAACAGTGTCGCCCACGACTCGCAGATCGAAGGCATTCCATTCGCCCGCTTTCACCAAGCCCGAACTTTCAGCTCCAGGCAATGAACTGATATTGCCTTCCTTGTTCTGCAACAGATTGACCTGATAGGCCGGTTTGGGCGACGGCTTTCCATCGCGGCTGGCGCGGATGTAGATTCCGGCGTCGTAGTTCTCGGCCTGCAATGCCTTCCATTCGACGTGCAGGTCGAAGTCACGATAGGTGTGATGACTGCGAAGCCACCCGTTGCCCGCTTTCAGCCGCAGGCACCCGTCAACCACATCCACATCACAGTCGTTTTCGACGGACCAGCCGTGAAGTGACACACCGTCGAACAGGGAACGCGTCACACCAATGGGTTCATCGGCAAGACCTCGCGAGGGGAACTGAGTTACGAGCGTGAGTATCGCAACGAGCACCCAATGGACACGAATCGGTGGGACAACGATGTTCACTGGAAACGCTCCTGAGGATGATGGTGGAAGGCTGGCCATTATTCTGTGGCCCGGCAAAAAAGAAAACCCGGCCGTGAAGGCCGGGTCTCTCGATGAGGCGTTGATTCTCGCGCCGCGTGCCCCCCGGCCGCGACTACGAGTCCAAGGCTCATCGTCCCCCTGATCCCAAGAAGCTGAACAGCCCCCCTTTTTTGGCTGGTTTTTTCTCATCCGATTTTTCTTCGGGGTCGGGCGGCCCATCGAGGGCCTGCACCAGTTGCAGAATACTTTTCGTCACTTTCGCCTTGGGAGCCTGAGTAATCAACGGCACACCGTTGTTACGAGCTTCGACCATCGTCGCATAGTCGTTCGGAATGGTCGCGAAGATCTCTCGCCCCAACGGCTCCAGCGCCTTATGCAAGCTGATCGTGTTTTCGTCGAGTCCCATGCGATTGACGACAACTTTGACTTTCTCATACATCCCGGGCCGTCGCTTGAAATACTGCATCAGTCGCACAGCGTTTCGCAACGAGGGGAGGTCGAGTTGAGTGACGATCAGGATCACATCGGAGAGTTCCATCGCCGCTTGATCGAGCGGAGTGAACGTCTTGCTGAGATCGATGACCAGGTGTGTCAGTGTCGCCTTGAGCAACGAGATCACTCGTCTTAGTTCGTCGGGACCGATCGGAGGATGATCTTCCATCTCGACAGGGCGGGGCAGCAGGAATGCGCCGCAGTCATGCTTGGTCAGCGATCGCTTCAGTAGCGCATAGTCCAGGCGATTGATGTTGTCGGCAACGTCCTGGATCGTGTAGTCTGGGATGATGTCCAGCCAGACATCGGCATCACCCAACGCCAGATCGAGATCGATGACCGCCACACTGCGACCAGGCTGTTGAGCGAAACAACAGGCAAGGTTAATGGCCAGTGATGTGCAGCCGATTCCGCCGGAGACCCCGGCCACGCTGATCACCTGACAAGCTCGGCCCGTGGAGTCTCCCGACGCCTTGTTGACAAGCTGTCGGATGCGTTCGAGTGCCGCCAGGAATTCTTCCAACTTCAACGGGCTGGTCAGGAACTCTTTGGCTCCATTTCGAACCGCCTGCAGAATCAGACTTCCTTCCTGATGCCCACTGATCGCCAAAATGTGACACGCAGGATGATTTTGATGGATATTAGCAATCAGCTCGATGGCTCGAGTTTGATCGGAATCGAGGGCGACCAAGGCGATATCTGGCTGGGTTTGCAGCAAAACATCGCTGAAAGCGTCGTAACGCGAACACTCGGCCTCCAGCCAAACGGTATCAATTCCCAGTAGCAAGGTTTTGAGAGAATGGCGCGAGACGTCGTGCGGGTCGACAATCGCGAGCCGGATGACGCTTTTCATGGATTCACAACCTCAATTAAAACTCATCGCCGCTGTACAAAATGAAAGATAGCTCATGCCACCGACCATGGTGCTCGTAAATCATTGCTAGAACTTGGGATTCGGAATTGACTTCGGATCGGTCGGCCTGATGCCCGAGGCGGGCTCGACCAAGTTGTCCTTCTTCATTGTCGATCTGAAGTTGGCCTGGCTCGCTCCATCTGCAGGTTTACTATCGAACTTTGAGGGGATGGATCTGGACATCGCTCTCGGCGTGGTCTGCCTCATGGAAACACCGGCATCGCCGGCCGCTGGCGGAGGAGGAACTTCTGCTGGCGACACTCCTGGTGGAGCAATCATCCCCCCTCCGTTTGCCGGTGCGGCGGCAGGAGCCGGAGCTGGCACGGAAGTGGGAGCCAACGTCGGTGCGCCATAGGCGGGCACATTTCCGCCTGCCCACGGGGTTTCGGACCGAACATTGACCGAGAAATTTGGATCGCAAGCCCCGCCCGGTTCACCGCATTCGGGGCCAACGACGGGAACTTCCATCATACCGTGCAGATAAAGTTCGCGATCTGTCGGAAACGTCGTCGTTCGGCCGGGTCCAAGCGGCGGCATTTGATCTGCTTGCATCGAGGCCACGTATTCCGGTGTGATCATGATGATCAACTCAACTTCCGAGTGATCAAACCGTTTCTTGCTGAAAGCAGCGCCGATCACGGGAAGCTCTCCCAGAAAGGGGGTTTTCTGAACGTTGGCTTGGATGCGGTTCGTAATCAGTCCGCCGAGAATCAATGTTTGACCAAAGTCCATTTCCACGGTCGATTGGACACGGCGCCGGCTGATCCCAGGGACCGTTGTCCCGTTCAGGGAGACGGCGTTAGCGACATCTTTTTCGCTCACTTCAGCATAGACCTGCTGACGCAATCGCGTCGGGCTGATCACGATCGGGAGGGCTTGCAGGATGACGCCGAATTCTCGCCATTCGATCGTGACCGTCCCCAGACTTTGTGGAACAGGTATGGGGAATTCGCCACCGTTATCGAGTTGTGCGGCTTCACCACTTCGGGTCACCAACACAGGCTCGGCCTGAATCTTCAACAAGCCTTCCGTTTTCAAGGCCTGGAGGAATCCTTCGAATCCAAACTGATTGCCTGTCACACCGATCCCTAAAGAAGGGGGAGCGCCCAAGTTCGGTGCAACGGAAACAGTAGGAATACCACCGATGGGAGCGGTTAAGGCCGTTAACGGAGTGATCGGACCGGGCGTGCTGGCCACGGCAGCGCTCTTACCCAGCACCGCAAAGTTCAACCCAAACTCCCGTAATTTCGATCGCTGGACTTCCAGAACTTTGACGCGCAGTTGCACTTCCTGCGGGCCACCGACTCGGATCTGATTGACCACGTTTGGCGAGTACAGATTAGCCAGTTCGGTGATACTGGAGATCTGCTGAGCATCCGTCACCCAGCCACGCAGCAAGACGGCATTGCCACGCAGCATCGTGCATTGAATGGCCGAATTCGGAAATGCGCGATTCAACACCGATTGCAGCAATCGGGCATCGCCAGTCACAAACACTTCAACAGTATGGACCTGCTTGTTTCGATCGGTGACGACCATCGTCGTCACGCCTTGCTCCAAGCCTTGCACGCGAAGCTTATGCTTATCGACGGCGATCACGTTGATGATCTTCGGATCGAAGCCATCGACCTGCGTCAGCCAGTCCTTAAACTCGACAACTTTTGCAGTGCGCTCGATCACTTCGACCGCTGACTTCGGCGAGACAATCTGGACAGCCTCGCTGGTGGGGGCACGTGCCGGAGCTTCTTGTCCAAAACCAGCCCCTGCGAGCGATGTCGCACAGATGGCGACCAGCAGGCAGCGACTGAGCTTCCGGCGAACGGATGCGAGCGTTGTCATCGTGACCTCGACTTTATAAACGCCAAATTGAAAATTCGGGCAATGAATCGCAAAACGCTATCTGACGTTGGCCGCGACTGGAACGATGATTGCCAGCACGTATTGACGATCTCGACGATCGACAGCCCGTAATTCGGTGGTCCCCTGGCCAATGCGCTGGACGCGCAAGCAGTTCGGACGCACGGCGGTCACATGTATGATGGCGGGATCCAGACTTTTGACGGTGGTTAGCCAGTCGGGATACTCCAACAGCACCGAATCGGCATCGCTGAAATCGATGCTGTGCGTGGTCCCAGAGACTTGATGAATAGGGCCATTTATTGGCGACACATCACTCGCGACCGCACCACAAAAACCAAAACCGCACAGAATGACTGCCAGCAGAAGCTGGCGCGTTGCCGCGCGGCAATGAGTTTGAATCGATGGCATCCTGCCTCCCCCAAATCGCATCCAATGCGACCGCGGAACGTCATGTTCCGCGGTTTATGTAAATCAAATTGGCAACCTGAACTTCAGTCAGGCCACCTTGTTTTCATCACTGCTTATCAGAGCCTTCAATGGGCTCTTCAGCTTGCATTTCTTCGGTGGACTCTGTGACTTCAGCGGTCTTGCGACGGACCAATGATGTCGATTTCGTTTCGAGGCCGGTTGGCTTTTCTGTTTTCTCACGTCGGTTAAACAGCTTCAGAACCGGATTGCCAGAATTAGTCGAGGTTGGCTTCGCCTTGGTAACTGGCTCTTCCGGCCAATCGATTTCCTGGACTTCGCGTTGGTCTCCCTGGAAAATCTCGATTTTCCAGGTTCGTTTCGAAGCCTGATCACCGACCGATGTAACGGCGGCTGGCGTTTCAGGAGCCAAGTAAGACCGGAATGCCGACTGCGGCTTCACAGTGTTCGTGACGACGATCTTCTCTGGTGCTGCCGCCACTGCCGGAGAACGGTCTTCCTGATGACCCAGCAGCGAATTCGAGAGCATCGACAACGACTCTTGGTTCAGGTCTTGCGCGTTGACGAGTCCCTTATCGGCACCGGACCGCAGTGCGAACTGCAGTGAGCCATTGCTCTGCTTGTTCGCCAGTTGCAGCAGTTGGGCTTGCAGCGGATAAACCAGGAACGAGATGTTCTTGAAATCAACGGCCGCCTTGGGATCCCTGGATTCTTCCGAACCGACAATACGACGATCGACAGCAAAAACCTGAACGCACTGCAGAACGGGCTTCACTTCGGTGCGCTTCTGGCCACCCTTCATGGGGACTTCGATAACGGCACTGACGTCAACAAAGTTACCTGGCTTCATCAACCCGCTGTGAGTCATGGTGGCCGTCACGGGATAAGTGACAACGCGCATGCCAGCAGGAATCTGGATTTGCATCCCATACTCACCTTTGTTGCCGAGTTCCGACACCAAGATCGGTTGTCCGGGGCCAACGCGGTGCTTCAGGGCACGCTCAAGAAATTCTTCCTCGGTTTGAATAGCTCCTTCCGGCAGCGCTTCGGCGGGCCATTCTTTGAAGCCGACATTTGTCTTGTCGAGTTGGGTCCCCGCATCGATCTCAGTCCGGGCGACCAGAATCCGAGTCTTAGGCGCTGCTTCTCCTGTCGACATGATCTGCTGAACACCAATCATTGCCACCAGGCCGCAGCCTGCGGCAACCATCAGCAGCACCAGTGATTTGTTTTTCATAGTTCGAGTTCCGACGGAAAGGTCGTGGCCGAGGGCCGCCTGGAAGAGGACTTCCAGAACGGTGTCACCTACAGTTCAAGTACTTCAACGAACTCCTCGTGCCGATCAGCCTTTCGCGGTACAGACCGCGACTGCTCACATTTGATCGACCGGCAGAAGTCAAACTCTTCAGCTTTTAACGATGCTATCGGTTGTAACGACAGGAGCCCGCTGGCGACTGGTACCGCCGGGCGGGTGTATTTGCCACGGATCTGCGGCATTTCCGCAAACATAGCTCAAGGATTTTCCTGCCGCAGCCGAAATTCCCGCCCGGCAATAATTGGCAGCGGACAAGAAAACAGCCCGCAAGTCTCGGCTTGCGGGCTGTTGTTTTTGTCCGTGCGATTCGCATCGACATCTGTAGATCATTCGGTCAGATCAGACCGGCGTATACGAAATAGATGATCGAACCGATGCAAATCGGGATGCCATAAGGGAGCAGGTACATGGTTGGCTTACGTTCTTTGGCGGTCGCAAACAGGGCGCGCGGATTGCGAATGACCATGATTTCGTAAGCGATATGCACGAATTGACGAGCGTGATGCTGAATTCGTCCGCTGAACAGGATCATGACCACAGCCATCAAGGCACCGACAACGACGGTGACGGCGAAGGCATAGCAAGTTGTGACAGCTCCCAGCCAGGCACCAATGCCTGCCATCAGTTTCACGTCACCGGCTCCCATGCCGCCAATCGCGTACAGCGGCAACAGGCACAGCAGGCCCCAGAAGATTCCGTTCGCACTATCGCAGGCCCCGGTCCAACCGTAGGCGATGGAGTGATACAGCAATCCCGACAGGACCATGGGGAAGGTGATCCAGTTCGGAACCTTCAGTTGTTTACCGTCAATGTAGGCTGCAAAAATCAGCACTACCGAGACGAGTTTAACTTCCCAGTGAGAGAGCAAGAACTGTTGCCAGTCCATGTTCCAACTACCTTTCTGAACGAGTGAGGGTGACTTTTTAGACGAAAGCTCCAGCTTTCGGACAGCCATCTGGCTGCGATTGGATCAGTAGCCGTTCCGCTGTCCCGCGGCCAGGTTCACCAGACAAACCAGCAGAGCCATTCCGCTGGAAATCCACTGGAGAAGCTGGCTACCGGACATTTCGCACCAAAACGGAAACATGAGCGATCCTTACAATTCGATGGTCGACTGGTCAATTTTTGTCGCCGATACGGTCAACCTAGTTCAGATTTC
>CBIHQO010000165.1:0-10063 GCA_966211735.1 uncultured Schlesneria sp. | reverse complement strand
CGCCGACGGAAACACGCCGTGCGATCATGTTACGCGTTATGCAATAGAATTGCAAAAGCAATATTATGCAAACGCACAATTTTTGATGGGGCCTTGGAATTCGCGATTTCGGAGCGGAAGGATGCCTCCGAACCAGACTAGTGGCCGTACGCGATTCTGTTCACTGGAATCATTAAGGCGGGGCACCACGGACTTGGCGTCCTCGACATGGCCGTGTCTTCGTACCTGGGAGGGCGACATCGCCGCTGTGGCACCCGAAACCAAAGTCGATCCGCCCGTCATCGCACACTGTCACTTAGCTGCAGGTCAGGCAATGACCTCGCACCAGGATCTCGGTGACCTTGCCCACTTGCGAGAGTTGTTTCAACGTGGACTTCGGCAGATCCAGTTCATGCAGGCAGGTGACTTGCCCGCATCGGACGCAGACGAAATGCGGATGTTGACCGCCGTGCTCGTGGTCGGCATCACGAAGCTCAAACCGCCAGACGTGGTCGCCCAGTTCGGTACGCGAGACCAACCCTGCCTCGGCCAGATCATTCAGGTTGCGAAAGACAGTCGCTTTGTCGAACCCCAGCGGCACCAGATCAACCGAGATCTCGGCGTGCGTTGCCGGTGTCTTTGACTTCTGCAGCCATTGCAACACCGCCGTCCGAGCGGCCGTGCTGCGCAGCCCCGCCTTTGCCAGCGTCTCACGCGTCTGGGCAATCGATTCAATATCCTGCTTGCGTGCCATCACATCCACCAAAGGTTTGTTGTCGCTGAATGACCGTGCGCGATAATGCTTGTTTTGGATTTCAGGTTGGGTGCCAGCAGTGTCTTCGCGTCGCTGCGATCGCTTTGATCGAGTGACGAGCGTATGCAACATTCAGCGTCACCCCGCATTGCTTACTCTTCGACACATCGGCAAGACACTGGCAGCACAAAACTGTCGCCAGGGGCACCCGAAATCACGTTTCTCGCCAGCAGAATCGCGCACGCCCATTTAGAACCTCATGTATGGTACACGTCTTCGGGCGACTGGCAAACACGCGGCAGCATTCCTGTCCTGCGATGGCCGGTCAGGAACGTGTTGTCGCCAGATAATTCGCGGCCGGCTGCAGCGCCCCGTTCATCGCTCGCCCTTGCAGGACGAGCTGATGAATAAACTCCAGCTTCTGGACCACGGGTGACACGAAGATTTCGGGGACGATATCAAGCAGCCCAAAGCTGCGGCTGACTTCGTTGAAGATGATTCCCAGGCGCTGATACTCAGTCACCATCGAGATCAGATCGGACTCAATCGGGTTCATGGGATTGTCGAGTCCGTTATGCGAAGCGGTATCCAGCGTGCTGATCATGTCCAGATAGCTGGCCCAGGTTTCCGCAAAGTCCTCCCAGGGATGCATCGTCGCATACGCGCTAATATACGACTCGCGCCATTCAGGAATGGGTCCGTTCTTGTAATAAGCATCCAGTGCCTCAGCATAGGCCGGTTGATTGTGATCGCCGAATACGGAAATGAAATCAGCTTCGCAACGCCCCTTCACCAGCAGATCCCAATAGAAATGGCCGATCTCGTGTCGGAAATGGCCGATCAGCGTGCGCTGGGCTTCGCCCAGGTCGACACGCAGTTTTTCTCGCTCCACGTCATCGGCTTCGCGAATATTGATGGTGATCTGGCCGTTGTCATGACCAGTATAGACATTTTCGGATTTCCCGAAGGAACGCCAAAAATCGTTTGGCCGAATCACGTCGGCTTTAAAGTCGAATCGCAACGGGGGATCGATGCCGTCGCTCGCTTTGCCATAAGGCAGGCCAAGCTGATCCAGATCGTAAAACAGCCGTCGCTTGGCCGATTCCAGGCGAGCCCATTTTTGCAGGTTTCCCTCGACGGTCAGATCTGGAATCGTTTCGCTGAATCGGCAGCAATCGCACAGATTCTGTTCGACCGCGGTCGACGCAGAGACGCAGCGATTGCAGATGTTGTGCTCGACGTAATTAAAACACTTCTGGAGTTCCGCGTTGCACTCAGAATTTCCACATTGGAGTCCTCCTGTCGCCGTCGGCAGAAGTGCGACCAGCTCCCGACAGCTCGGACAGAATCCAAGCTCATTGCCACAGGCAATGCACTGGCTATTGTCGAAAAAGGTCTGGTTTCCACACGTACAATGAAAGCTTCGCATCGAACAATTCCCTGGTAAGCCCCCGGCAGGTCAGAGCTGCACTAGACCAAAATAGGCCTCATGACCGCCAACAACTTTGCGAATTATCGGGGGACGCAATTTCCATTCCCGTACGTATATGGTCCCCTGTCCGCGGTTCGCAAATCGTGAAGTGAAACGATTCAGCATCAGGGAGGAACAGTGCCAGACTCGACATTGACCATCCCTTCGGATTGAATGTCCGCCGCTCGCGATTCTTGGCGATTTCTAAGGAATGACGTTTGTGAACAGATTCACCGTAAAGATGGTCGCGTTGCTGCTGTCGATAGGCATCTGGGCATCTGTATCATCTGTTTTCGCTCAAGAACAGCCTGCTGTCGCTGACGACCACGCTACTGCAGAACACAGTGAACATCCTGAAGGGGCGGCTGCTCATGGCCCCAAGCTTGGTGAGCAGATCAGTTCGGCTGCCGTTGCTCCCTTTTGCTTGCTATTGCTGTGTATTGCGTTGTTTCCGCTGCTCAATCCGCACTGGTGGGAGCACAACAAGAACAAAGGGATCATCGCGGCCGTCCTGGGTGTCCCCATCATCCTCTACCTGCTGACGTTCGGTGAGCACGGCTGGCACTCACTCGAGCATGCCGGGAAAGAGTACGTCTCGTTCCTCGTGCTGCTGGGATCACTGTTCGTGGTCAGTGGCGGCGTGTATGTCCGTGGATCGCTGAAGGGATCCCCACTGCTCAACACGATGCTCATGGCACTGGGGGCTGCCATCGCCAGCTTTATCGGGACGACCGGAGCTTCGATGTTGCTGATCCGTCCGTTGCTGCGAGCCAATGAGAAACGCAACAAGGTGGCTCACATCGTCGTGTTCTTCATCTTCATCGTCTCGAACTGCGGCGGCCTGCTGACCCCTCTGGGCGATCCACCGCTGTTTCTGGGATTCTTGAAGGGTGTTCCCTTTGAGTGGACGTTCCGCTTGTGGCCGCAATGGGCGACGGTAAACGGCCTGCTGCTGGTTATCTTCTTCATCTGGGACACACTGGCCATCCATCGCGAAGCCCGGACTGCGACGGAAGAAATCGCACTGGAAACACCATCGTCATCAGAGGCCTTTGGTATCGATGGCCTGCACAACTTCGCCGGCCTGGCCGCGATCGTGGCGATCATTTATTGCTCGGGCAGCGGAACAGAACCGTGGCCGTTCGGAATTCAGGAAGGGCTGATGGTCGCGACGGCAACCGTTTGCTACCTGCTGACCAAGCAGGATATTCGCCAGAAGAACCGTTTCGGGTTCGGGCCGATTATCGAAGTGGCCGTCCTCTTCGCCGGGATCTTTATCACGATGATCCCCGCCCTGGCGATCTTGAATGTGAAAGGTAAGAGCCTGGGAATCGAATCGCCTGCCCAGTTCTTCTGGGCTTCAGGGATCCTCTCCAGCTTCCTCGACAACGCCCCGACCTACCTGACATTTGCCGTGACCGCGTGCGGCATTCACGGAGTAAATGCGGAGGAAGGTCGATACATGGCAGAGTTTCTGAAGCTGGGCCCCAAGGCCATCGAGATCCTCGCGGCGATTTCATGCGGGTCGGTCTTCATGGGAGCCAACACGTATATCGGGAACGGCCCCAACTTCATGGTGAAGGCAATCGCCGAAGAGAATAACGTCCGCATGCCCGGCTTCTTCGGCTACATGATCTATTCCGGCTGTATCCTGATCCCCACATTTGTTGTCGTCACCTTGATCTTCTTCCGCTAACGATTGAGACGGAAATGGCTAAGCCCTCGAAACGCTCCAAGACTGCTGCCAGGAAAGCTGCCCCGGCGGCAAAGTCCGCTCCGAATATCGCGCTGCGGAATGGGATTATCCGAGGGACCGTCGCCGCGATCCTGGTGATCCTGCTGGGCCTTGGCATGCTCGATTACAGATCGAAGCAAGAAGCCTCGACGACCGCCGCCGGCTGGCGAGAGGCGCTGCGATCGAAGGACGAAATGAAGGAACTCAATAAGTCCGCATTCAAGAAGTTGCCCGTCAGCGGACTGCCGACCATCACGTCGTTCCAATCGGCGACGAGATCGGCCACCGAGAACTCCACCGATACGTACGCGTGGAAAGGGATCTTCCGCACCTACAGCGTCAAAGTCGCCTTCGGCTTGGGCAACGATCCCCCCGTCGAGTCCATCGATGGCCCGTAAGTAACCATTCTATTTTCGTGTGGCCGAGTGCCGTCTACTTTGCTGGCGTGACTGGCTTTAGTTCGGTCTGCTTCAGCAACCAGACTCGAGGAGTCGGGCGCTGCCCTTCGAGGCCGGCCTTCGGGGTGGCCGTGTTCCCTTGTTGAAGCGGTTGCGGCACCTTCAACTCGGAAGGGTCGGCCACGGCATTGACCTGACGAGTCAAGTGCTGGTCCTCCAAGATGGCCAGTCGCTTTTCGAGCTTCTCGATCCGAGCCATCAGCTCGGTCATCGGACCGGTGGGAGCGCCCTTTTCTTCATCAGCGTGCGATGTCGACAACCAGGTACCGACCGCACAAACCAACGCCAAACTCAGAAATATGTAACGCGTCATGTGAGGCATCCTTTCGTCCCATGACAGACAATTCGACGACGCGGTCTCAATCCATTGAGAGCACGTGAGACAGCGCCGAGCCATGGACCCGGCCCTGTCCGTTTATGTTTCCACTAGTTGCGGAGGTCTTCGAACAGCAGCGTCGACAGGTATCGTTCACCGCTGTCTGGCAGAATCACCACAATTGTTTTTCCAGCGGCTTCGGGTCGAGCAGCCACCTTCAGCGCGGCGGCCATCGCCGCTCCGCAACTGATTCCTGACGTGATTCCTTCTTCCTTCATCAATCGCTTGGCCATCGCAAACGACTCATCGTCGGTGACCTGAACTACTTCATCAATCACGCTGCGATCGAGAATCGACGGTATGAAACCAGCCCCGAGTCCCTGGATCTTGTGCTTGCCTGGCGCCCCGCCCGACAACACGGGACTGGACGTCGGTTCAACCGCGATCGACTTGACCGACAGCTTCTTTTCATTCTTCAAATAGCGAGACACCCCGGTGATCGTTCCGCCCGTCCCGACGCCCGAGACGAAGTAGTCGACTTTGCCTTCGGTGTCATTAAAGATCTCGGGGCCGGTCGTCTTGAAGTGGATTGCCGGATTCGCCGGGTTCTCAAACTGTTGCGGCATGAAATAACCAGGCTGACTCGACAGCTCGGTCGCCTTGGCGATGGCACCCTTCATTCCGTCGGCACCTGGAGTCAGAATCAGCTCGGCTCCGAAGCCTTTCAACATCAGTCGGCGTTCGATCGACATCGTCTCGGGCATGGTCAGCGTCAGCTTGTAACCGCGAGCCGCACAGACATACGCCAGAGCAATCCCGGTGTTCCCGCTGGTCGGTTCCACCACATGCATGCCGGGCTTCAGCTTGCCGGTCGATTCGGCATCCCAAATCATCGCGGCCCCGATGCGGCACTTCACGCTATAGGCCGGGTTGCGACCTTCGATCTTGGCGAGGACCGTCGCTTTCAACCCTTCCGTCAGTCGGTTGATCTTCACCAGCGGCGTACGACCGATCGATTCTGAATTGTCCTGAAAAACCGGCATGAGTGGGTTCCTTCCTGAAGCAATCTTTTGATGCAGCGACGGTTCCGTCGAGTGATCCTGATCTGTCCCCGGATATTACGCGAAGACTGCTTTTGCGCAAAGGGGTTATGGCAATTTTCGCCGGTCCTTCGTAATTTCGGCCTGGATTGACCGCGAACCGATTTGTTCTCTCCATAGCCAATCTCGCCAAGAGATTGGGAGAAGTCGATGTGCGAACAACATCAAATCATGCCCGCCCAAGGTCTTGGCGACCTTGGCAACATGACCGTGCAACCATTCAATTCGCCCCGTCTGCCCTTGCGACGAACCCGCGTGCGTTCCAGAATGAGTTTTCTACTGAGGGCCTCTTAAAACATTAGCCAAGGCGCATCGGCGTGCTTGCCAAGTTAACGACGTATTCACTGCTCGGAATCGACGCGGCCTCCGTTGATGTTGAGGTGGATATTTCGCCGGGCGCCCTGCCGAAAACGATCCTGGTCGGTCTGGCCGAAGCGGCCGTACGAGAAAGCACGCATCGCATCGAACGAGCCCTCGTTAATAGCGGCTACGTCCGACCGATCGATCGGATCGTTATTAACCTGTCTCCCGCGGACCTGCCCAAAGACGCCGCCTCGGTCGATCTGTCGATCGCGCTGGGGTTGCTCGTCGCCAGCGGCCAGTTGGTGTCGGACGTGCTCGGCAAGTATTCGGCGGTTGGGGAACTGGCTCTTGATGGCTCGATCCGTCCCGCCAAGGGAACATTGTCGATGGCCTTGAAGGCCAAAGAGCTGGGAATGAAAGGACTGATCGTTCCCGCCGCCAACGCTCGCGAAGCCGCGGTCGTCGAGGGAGTCGACATCATCCCCGTCGCCAGCCTGACCGAAGCGGTCGGCTTCTTCAGCGGCCAACTCGACATCCCGGCTTATCCGTTCAGTTGGGACGACGCCGTCGCGGAATTCGGTGGCTATCAGGTCGATTATAGTGACGTCAAAGGCCAGGAATCGGCGAAACGAGCCGTCACGGTCGCCGCTGCCGGCGCTCACCATTTGCTTAGATGATATGCGTAATACCCTGCCACGTCAGGTAAAAAATGTGAATTCAATCGAATGACTGAAGTCAAATGCGACAACTGCGATAGCGTTCACGAAGTCCGAGAAGAAAAAACATCTTTGCGAGACAGCCGCAGGTTCAAATCCTGTCATAGCGATAGATAAATCCCTAAATTGTAAGGTCTTATGGCTTTTTTCGTTGGAGTAAATTTACTTCAAGATTTCTGGAGTAAAAATGGAGTAAAATGACATCCCAACCGCTGCCATTGAGGAACAAAGATGTTGAAGCATCATTGGATGTCGGCATCAAGATCCATGCGACGCCAAACGACTGCTTTGCGAATGCTTGCAGAGCAATTCAAACGATTCCAGAACTCGCCGAAGCCGTATACGTGGAAGGAATGGGAGTCGTAGTCGATACGATAGAGCCATTTGAACATGGATGGATTTTCCACAACGGCAACATCATCGATCCGACCTTGGCTCGTGAGCATGTGTGGTACTTACCCGCAATCGAGTTTGCAGGATCGAGCGGGATTCAAGAATTCATCGAAGCCGAGGGGTTTTCAGACCCGCCTTTCCATAAGGCACCACAATTCAAGGCTCGTTTTTCACGATGTTACAACAGGTCTGTTGCGTTCAGGAAAACAGGAATTCACGACGTGTTGAGTTTCGACGAATTCATACGGCAAGCAGCAGAAAATGCCTTCATCACCGTGAGCAAACCAATTCATCGGGAATGACCTATTCGCCTGTTTCGTTCATCACTTCCGACACCAATTTTTCTCTGCCATATTCCTGAATCAGTCGGCAGACGCAACCGAGTGGAACTTCTATCTCCCGACATCTGTTATCCAGGAGATCATCACCCAGAATCGGCGTCAACTTCAGGTATTCTTCCAACTGGTAGTTCATCCGATCTTTAGCGTCTTTAGCGTAGTAACGGTGCAACTCTTCGCACTGGTCCCACGCAGGGCGGAGCCAGTCATACAATTCGCCGAGCGTAGATCGCTGTTGATATATGGCGTTCGATTTGAAACGTGCAAGTTCTGTCTTAAGCTTAAGCGGTTCCGTCTTCGTCAGGTCTGCGATGGCGAATTGACCTTCCTGATTCTCGCCCTCAGAAACCCATTTACATTTAGCCGAACCCATCACAGTCGTATCCGGCTTGGCCATTAATGTTTTCACGTCAACAATTGTCATTTCTGGTCCGCCAGATTTCTGCCAAACCTTGTCCCCAATATGCAAATCTTCAGTCGACATGCTTCTCCTTTCGACGAATCCACACTCGTTATTCAACCGGGCATCCGCAGTAGTCAGGGCTTAAAGAATGCCACTACTCCCTCACCGTCTAACGCTTGTTCTGTCCAACCACTGTAAATTCCAGTGAGCGGGTTGCACCATTTGTAGCGAACTGATTTCAGTACCCAATGGCCTTCTGCGAAGCCATAATCTAACTCATAGAACGCCACTGGCAGTTCGTCGAATTCCGTGGCCGCTTCCGCTTCGGCCTTCGTCGGAAATTCTGCCGACCGAGAGGATATGCGATTCACCTTGATGGAACCGGAATACGGCATCAGAAGTGAATCCGATTTTTTCACGTCGATGATCGGTTCAGAGATTGCAGTTTTCCATTTGATCCATTGGCCATCGAAAGGCCCGTCAATGTGTGGTTTGTGTTCCGCTGCTCGGTGCATACCTGTGGCAACGATTGATTTGAATGTTGCTACGGGATCGGGGTTAGCAGGTTCAACTGGCTTGGGTGATGACGAGCCGCAACCACAAATTGAGAGACAAGCGAGTGCGACGAGCAGGCGATGACTCATGGGCATATTCCAAAATGAAAAGCCACGGTCCCGAACCTGTGGCGATTTGTCATTCTACTTCAATCAACTGAACGTTGCGGGTCTTGATTCCAGTGCCTTAACTTGTTTCTGAAGCGTGCGAATATGGTCTCGCTGAAACTCGATTGCCTCGCCGAGTTGCAGGAAGAGTTCTTCAACACTGATGTTCCGGATTCTATGTGTCGAACCACCAGTTTCAAATTCAATACTTTCGCCGAATTGCTGACACTTAGTGATCAGATCAGCTACCTTCGCCGGATCTGTCATTTGAATTCCTTCGTTCGGAATTGTTAGTAAACCGGACGAAACGATACATCAAACGAGACGCTGTTGCGACCAATTCAGTACATCCCGCCCACTAACGACCCTGATGCGTGACGCTTGGTGCTGGCAAGACTCAATAACATGGCGTTTGACTGTGGAACAACTAAGCGTTATCGCATAAACTGTCATTCATCTTAGTCTGACGCAAGTACGAAAGGGGCCAAATGCCATTCAATCCTGGTGATCAAGTTCAGCTAAAGTCCGGTGGCCCGATTATGACCGTAAAGGAACATCGGGAAAGGGGGAGACACCAAGAGGGCGTCCATTGCCAATGGTTTGCCGGAAAGAAACTGGAAAGTGGCATCTTCGTTGAAGAATCCCTTGAGATACCGAAAGACGAAAAAAAAAATTGATGCCGTCGCCAGCGGAATTGGCAGCAGTCATGTTCCAAAGGTTTGACCACGAGAGCTATCTTGACCAAGCTGAAGCGGTTGATTTGATTGCTGATGCTGGTGGGTATTCTTTTCTTCAAACAAACGACCACGGGAATATGTCGATCATGGCACCCGTCTTGGCCGAATTTCGGAAGCTGACGGACAAGACTGCCGTCTGGATGAAATCCGCTCTGGCATGGCGGAGGCGAGACCCGCTAACCGACGATGCCGACACCCGAGAACAGCCGTTGTAGGCGTCCCAATTAACATAACTCGAGACACACATGACCGAACCGAATGACAAGTTGAGCAAGTACGAAACAAGCAAGGCGTTCCGATCCTTGATGTTCGGCGGGAAGGTCGGCGGAGCATTCGCAGGAATCAGTTCAGGTCTTGTAGCGGTTGGTTTGGCTGCTGGTTGGTTGTGGTCTTTCTCAAAATCTCCCAATGCATCGTTCGTTGTTCCAGTCACATTGTTTTTGGTTTGTCTCGCCGGGTTCGTCGTCCACTTTTGGAAGTCACCAATTCTGTCCGCTCCGTTGATTATGTTCAGTTTTCTCGTTTTCGCTGTATGTTGGCTCGTCGTCGCAATCTGGATCTACGTCAATGCGGCAGTTGGCGAGGCGATCTTGCAAAGCGAATTGGGTGACACGATGTTCGCAACGCACGGCATACAGTTCGAAAACTTAAAAACGGAAGAGGAAATCAAGAAGCATATCGAGAAGAATAAGAAAAAC
>CBIHQO010000164.1:0-10070 GCA_966211735.1 uncultured Schlesneria sp. | reverse complement strand
ACTCAGCGTTTTCCAGAACGTCGTCGTTATTCTTGTCCCACTCTTTGAACCAAACCTGGAAGGCGAGATTCCATTCATCGCTCGATACCAAGCCATCCTGATTGGCGTCGGTGCTTCTGGCGAGCATCGGTCCCAGAAAATTTCCCGGGCCAAATCCAGCGGGAGGACGACCTCCTTGTGGTGCATTGGGAGGCGGCGGCAAAGCCTCATTCAATCCTGCGGCCATTTCGTCATTGGTCAGCGACTTATTCTTGTCTTTGTCCCAATCACGGAACCATTTACTGCCGACATCGGTGAATTCGACCGCCGACGCTTTCTGATCCTGATTCTGATCACCGACCTTGAGAAAGACACCTGCCAGAACATTCCCCGGACCGAATCCGGGACCGCCGGGACGCGGGCCACCGGGACCAAAACCCATGCCTGGTACGCGACCTTTAGACTTGCCATCCTGCTGTGCAATGTGCGTTTCGCTAGGCTTGGTCTTTACCGTCTCCTGGGGCGGCGGGTTCGCAAACATTCCTGGTCCCGGCCCGCCTCGCGGACCAGCAGAACGACTGGCTATCAGCTTCGCGTCCGTCGCAACCAGATCTTTGATGGCGGCTTGTACAGTGACTAGGCTGGCTCTCGTCAACCCGTCCTCACCAAAGCACACGTCCGTCAACGTCCGCAAATGGTCACGATACCTTCGATCGAATTCATCCCAGGCCAGTAGACGATCCAGCAATTTGTTGTTGCCAACGTGCGGGTGGCTGATGCTCAGTTCCTGCAGTTGATCAACCGAGCCGGCCAGGAAGAAAGCCCCCATCGAGAGATCCATATCCCACGGGAGAACCAACAGTTTGTTTGACGCGGGCGACAGATACAGATAGTAGTTGTGAACATGAGTCAGAAAGCTGTCCATGTTCGACAACAGCGTATTCGCAGCCAAAAATCGTGCGAATTCATCAAGATCCAGGTACTCGCCGATCTCCCGGCGAAATTGCTCGTCATCGGCCTGATGGACCAGCCGAAGAGCACCAATGAATCGCCGAGCGTCGCTCTTTTTGACGTTCGTCTTTGGCTCGTACCATTCGTACGCCGTCCAGTCCTCGCCTTTATATTCCAGTCCTTGAGTTCCTTCGGGCTTCAGCAACATCCCCTTGGATGTCTGGAAGCTTCGTTTCAAGAATGCCTTGTCGACATCCTCAACGATGGTGTACAGACCGAGCAACTCGTGATCGCATTCTCCATCAATCGTCAACGAGACTTCAGCGAACGCCGTTCGGGGAGCAGGAACTCCGGCGGCCTGAAAAACCGGATATGACAAGGCTTGCCGAACATGTGTCGGGTCCATCACGTTGTTGTGCAGGTTCAGCTGCTGCAGTCCATGAAATCGTTGATCTTCGACGAAGCGATTAAAGTCAATTTTCAGAGGACGCTTGCGACTGGAGGCCGACATCATGTAGGTGCCATTCCCTTTGAATCGCACGCCGATGTCCTTGAAAGACTCCTCGTCGAGTTGGATGTCCGCTTTGACGTAGTCGAATTCGAACCCAAAGCTGCCCGGCCGGAAGCCTCCTGGTCCTTGTGGTCCCGGTGATCCAGGCGGTCCACCGAAAGAGGGCATGCCGCCGCCCGCCGGCTGCATCGCCTTCCAATGGTCGGCCGTCAGATGCAGATGAATTTTCCAGACGCGCGTCAGCCCGAAGACGCGATCAGAATCAGTGACGGGTCGAGGCGTGTCTGGTTGCTGTGCAAAAGCAACTGCCACCAAGGCGAGAAAAAGAGAGCAGCCAATGCCAGGTCGAAACAACTGTCGCAAGGTCATGCTCCCACCAGAGACAACAACGGTGGATCATCGGCCGTGCCGAGCAATAAAGCCTGCACGCCGGACATCTTCCTGGAACGGAAGAAAACAGCCAAGAAATTGAGTGCGCTGGGACTCGAACCCAGGACCTACGGATTAAAAGTCCGTTGCTCTACCAACTGAGCTACGCACTCTAAGCATTATTGCTTCGGCACTTGGAGCGATTTAGAGACCAAGAGCCCAAACTATACCCGCAACGGGGCCGAGATTGAAGCAAGTCAGCCGCGGTTCCGCAAGCCGACAGGGTGAGATGGCTCACCAACAACGTTCTTGGCATGAAAGCTGGCAGGCATTGAGCGATGGAACCAATTTGAAATTCTGCCAACTCACAGCATCCGGCCCTTTGTAACGAGAGGCGATGGCTCGATGCTCATTTCTGAACCTGCAGCCTGACAAGCGGGAAACCGGCGGCACGACGGGTTCCGTGGAACAATGTTGGCTGATCGATCTGGCGCGGGCAGCCGGATTCGAATGTCAAAGCATCGTCTGGCGCGACGTTGGCGATTTCAACTGCCGTCCCGTCGGTCACTGTCGCACCGGCTGATCGTAGTCTCGTGGCCGTGGCTGTAATGATGGCTTGCTTCACCGCGTCAGCCGAGCATTCTCCTTCGGCATTCTTCAGCGGTGCAAATTCAGTTTCACGCAGGGTTTCGACCGCCAGTACCGATTTCGCGATGGAAAATGAATCGAAAATAAATCGCTCGTATTTGAGGGCATTCTCATGCTCAGGATGCACCAGAGTCCCCTCGGCATCCACGTACGCAACTTTCTTATGAACCGGGTGCCACGGCAACGATGCTGGCTGGGAGGCAATCCGTTCCAGAAAAGTACGTTGAAACAGGTGGATTCCCGTATTTCCTGCCCGCAACTGCAATTTGCCGTCGCGATCTCGCAACGCGCCCAGCGATTCAGGCAGGTCACTGTATTCGATCATGCGAGGCCGACCGTCGATTTCGACCAGCAAGCCGACGCGTTCATCGGGTGTTTGCTTGCCCACAAATTTGACCGAGACTTCGGCCGCATTTCGCAAGTGCAGCCCGATGAAGGCCGGGTCACAGATGTGGACCAGCGGATTATCGACTTGGTGATAAAACAGGGTTTCGATCCCGCGGTTCTGCAACTCCTTGAATAGACCGGCTCGCAACATTGCGATGGGCAGGCCACCGTGTCCATCAGGATTCAGGGCCAGCGACGACTCACTCCTCATCAGCAACTTGCCGGTCGTCACATCGAACGCAGGCACAGTCCCTTGCTGGAATAGAAAAACATTCTTGGGATCAAGGCCAAACCAATGCTGCTGCTCGAACCAACGTTCCGTCATGGCGTGGGTCGCTTCACTGGTCATGATCAGATACGGAATTTCGATCTCATACCGTTGCGACAGAGCCAGCACTTGTTCGGCGAGCAGGTGAAATAACGATCGCCCGCTGATGGGACCAATGGGAAACATTCCCTTCGGCTGCGATGTCCCCAGACGCGTCCCCATTCCGCCGGCAACGACAACAACTGCGATGCGTCCCGATTGCAGGAAATCGCGCCCTTCCTCGGCCGCCTCCGACCAACTCTGCCGCTCCGCGGTCGACTCGGGCCACCGAATGGAACGTGAAGGCGGAGTGACGTGGCTGTCCGCGGAAAGCTGAGCTTCTGCAGAGGGACGCTCTGCTGCATAATCCTTGACGAAATCCCAATCCAAGCGCGCCAACTGGCGAGCCAGTTTTTCTCGATCATCAGCAGGCAATCGCTCCCAGAAGCGAAGCACATCCTGTTGATTGAGTTCCTTAATCTGGTCCAAAAGCCCGGCAGGCAATTCGTGCCCGGCGGTGACTAGATTTAACTCAGTTGCTTCATTGGCTAGGGCGCTGGTCATCTTTCCGACTCCAAGATCACTCCGAATCGGGGCCAATCAACAGGGAAACCGCCGATTCGTGCGGATAGATAGTCGATACGCAACTCCCGCGCCCGCCGACGATAACGGTCAACGCGTTGAAGCCCCCAACCGACCATCTCGTATGCGAAGAGCTCGATAATTATAGGGAGCGACGGAGTTTTGTGCGAACAGCCGAGACCGGAACATGCCTGGATCGAATGTCCCACCGACATTATTTGGGTGGATGGCTTTCGGTCAGCATGCATACAGAGTGAACGAGTTCCGGATCCAGGCGTCTGAACTTCGAGCCCACGATATCGACGCGAACCTCACCCTATGAGTCCAACAATGACCAGACTAACCTCAGAGTACGAGTTGAGCATTGCTTGACCACGCGCGTGAGACGGTTCAAAAAAAGAACTCCGGCTGCTAACCGGAGTTCCTCTCACAATTTCGATCTAATTCTCTCAAACTTGGACTTCATGCATTTCCAGCAGGGAGTCAAGCTTCGTGATCTCCAGCACTTCGCGGACATCTTGTGAGGGATTATAGAGGTGAACTTCCACTCCCTCGTTGCGAATCGCGCACAACATTCCCAGCATGCCGCTGGGAATCAAACGCACACCAGTGAGATCGAAAGCGAGCGTTTGACAGTGATTTTCTCGAATCAATTGCATCAGTTCGTTGCGACATTCGGCCAGACTCAGTCGGTCCAGAACTTCCCGGCCACCGAATCCGACGACGGTTAACTCACCAACGTCATACACCTCCAGCTGGTTAGCCAATTGCATCTTAAATTACTCCTCAATTGATCGAACCTCGTTCTAGATCCGGCCGTCACAAAAAAGCTGGGGCCGTGCCAGCGAACAGTGACGACGCGATCAATTGACTGATGAAAAATATGAAATCAACAAAATGGTCGCAGCGTCGGATCAAACACGCCGCAACCGCTGTTCCGGCAATAGCAGGCAACCAAACGATTGGCGCATAAACAATTACACAATAAATATTTAAGGAATATCAACTCTACTGCAGTTGCCATTCACTTGAACAAGATGCTGCAAATTAGCACACAATTGACAACAATCGACGCAAATACGGTAATCTCTCTAATCGTAGCCTCGTGGTCACGGTTCCCGTGCGTTGGACGCAATTCGGGAGACACAACAAAGGATACGCAGATTACAGTGAAGGGGCAGACTGCAGCACCTTCCCGGAAGCGCGTTCGCTGAACCCGCAGAAAAGACGCGAGTTCGCCATCGGACTAGCGGACCCGCGCCTTGAAGCTGACCACGCCACCGGTGTGAGCAGGCAACGGTTGGGTCAATTCCCAAATCAGGACCAGGCTTCCTTCGCTATTGTCCTGAACCACCAGCCGTCCCTCACGGTCCGATGTGGCGCTGTCTTCGACATACGCCAGGCGCGGCGTCAAGTTGTCGGCGATCCGAACGTGATGAACCGTGTTTGGCCCACGATTATCATAGCGAATTGTGAACTCGACGATGTCGCCCGGTTGAGCCGTATCCTTGTCGGCGAGTTTGACGACTCGCAGATCTCCCGGTTTATCAGAGCCTTTGTCGTCGATACCGACGATCGTGGCAACGTGAGCTTCATAGGTACCTGTCATCGCAGCGTCTGTCTTGGCGGCAATCACCGGGTACAGCTCACGCGACCAGACTAACGAGGCTTGGATGCCGTAGTTCAGCCGAGCTGCGTCGGTGGTCTCCAGCCTTCCGAACTGAACGAACGTCAAATCCTGATAGACATTCAGTAGCTTGTCATGAATGGCCAGACGTTTGGCTTGCGAAATGTTGCCTTGAATCTGTTCGCTCTCGAGGCCACTGGCTCGGGACCGCACCAGCACGCCGCCGCTCATCTGATTCTTCGTATGGTTTCCAAGCTTCAAGCGAGTGTGATACTGATTGCTGCCGGCTGCGTGGCCAACTCCAGCGACCTCATCCAGCGTCATCCCTTCATGAGGTCGGCTGATCGTGCGGACCGTCGAAATTCGCGGAGCATACACGCAAACGCGGTTTGTCGGACGAACATGCTCTTTGCCAACATGGTCGGTGTACTCGGCAACGGTATCTTCCGTGTCGAGGCCGTCTCGCATGTTGCTGTCGTAGTGGACGGGGACCGAGCGATCACCTCCGTCGCACAAGTATTCATCAGGAAACTTCTCGGCCAACGCTGTTGTTTCGCAGCGACAACCAAGCATCCCTTGCGCGAATGGGTTCGGGCCAGGTGCGCCCCACCTCGGGGTGGGTGGGCATTCTGTAATGGTGAACGGAGGACAATTCGGATCGTCGACCTGCGTATGACTGACTTGAGTGACTCGATTTGTCGACTGCTGCGAAGTCCGTCGCGAGTCGGCCGATTTCTTGGCGAGGCGGACAACGCCAACCGTTGAGTCCGGCGATTCCGATTGATTTCGTGTTGCCCCGGATCGCTGAACGGGTTGAGCAGAACGACCGTTCGCTGGCAGTTCTCCTGCGGTGGCCAGGCGCGACATGGCTTGCGGCGCCAATGCGGCAGAACAAGTCATCGCGAGCAGTGCCAGAGCGCTGGATTGCGAAAGCTTAGTCAGGAAGCGGGCAGGATGAATCATGGCGATGGGTCTGCGAAGTCAGGTTTAGCGACGACCAGCAGCAACTGGCCCACGCCAGCCTGCACTGAAATCAGCTTGTTGATGAGACGCCGGTTTCAACGTCTCAGTCGGCCTCTTCACCACACGAATTGGACCACCTGGTCCGTAGAATGAGGGATCGGGCCGATGGGGATCGGGGGTCCGACCACCCATCCGAACGATCGCCATTGGACGCCCCAGCGAATCCGCCTCGGCGAGGGCATTGCGAGAGGGCTCGATGGTTGTAATGCGCGGCGTCTGGTCGAGGAGCAGTTGAGGAACTCGGTCCGGTTGCTCAAGGTACAGAACCTTGGTGACCAGTCGACCAGCAGCGGCCCACTCGAACTCTTCGATTGTGAATTCAAAGTCGATCGGAAAATCTTCTTCGCGACCCGCAGGTGGATGCAGTCGGTCCATCAATTCGATCGAGGGAAAGAAGTCGATCCCCGAGAATTCTTCCAACCCGCTGACCTTCAAGCGATACATTCGACCGACCAGCAGGCCTGCTTGCGCGGGGGCCGCTAACTCAAGAGGTCGATCCCACGATTCATAAAACGTGACTTTGCCTTCGGCGGGCAGCGTGACTTTTACCGGCTGAAATGAGCCTGGGGTCACTCGCCCGGCATTCACGGCCCATTGAGCGGCCGTCCCCGGCGGTGACATCTGGTTCAGCGGGAACTGACGACCATCGACGGCAGGGTACTGCTGAGCCAGGACGGGTGTCCCGCAGGTCAGTAAGACCGCCACAAGTCCCGCGATGATTGAAGAGATCTTCACCACGATGTCGCCTGCTGAAGAAGTGATTTGACGCGCTGGAAATCAGCCCGGCCGACGAATTCGACCGGGCTGGTATTTTCAAGCTGGTGCTTGGACTAGCGAGGTTGGGCGTTGTTCCAAGCGGGATTCGACAACTCACCCGGTGAGTAGACCGGATGCTTTTCCTTGTAGTTGATGTAGCTGACCGGAGGTGGCAGGCTCAGGCCTGGTTCATGGCTGACATCAATCAGCATGTCCTTGGTCGGCTTCGGAATGTTGTTGTTGGAACGGTTACGAACCGTGTGCGATTGCAGGCTGGCTGGGCCACCGAGCGGGATATGCGTTGGTCCTGACAGGCCGATTGGTGTACCAGTGATTGGCATACCCCAGGCTTGCATGTTCACACCCGAGATCGGAGCCCCTGGATAACCAGAGCCGGCCATCATCATCGCACCGGGAATTCCAGGTGTGTACTGACCGGCTGGACCGATTGGCATCGGAGGCATCAACTCGCCCTTGTCACCATCAACCTGATGCGACGCTTGTTCGAGTTCGTCCTGACCCATACCGGCCATTGGTCGAGCGACTGGACCTGCTGATCCCAGATCTTTGTTTCCCATTCGCAGCACAGCCATGATCGTACCGCGTTTGTCAGCCTCCTGGATCGGATCGACACCGGGATCAAGGCGGGTCGAAACCAGCGTTTCGACATTGGCGATCGCCAGTTCCTGATACTTTGCATCCGGCAGGTAGATGACCTTGGTGACAAAGTTGTTGCTTTCAACTTGTTCAAGATCCTCTTCGGTCAACTGAATCGGCACACTGTTATGTGTGAGATAGGCTTCGGTGTTGGGATGAGTTGGGTACACCTGCAAGGTTGGATACAAGGCCACTGGGTCTTGACCACCGGCATCGCGGCCTGGCAGGTTGGTGATCTTCAGACGGTAGGTTCCGCCCTGGAAGAAGTTGTAGCTGGCAGGAGCAACCAGTTGGTTTTCTGCATAGCCATTTGGAATCAGCCAACCGATGTGCAGTCCAATTGGACCCACGAATCGGATCTGGCTTGTTGCCGGAGCCTGTGGCATTCCCATGCCGGGACCGCCTGGAGGGCAACCCCACATCCCTGGGCCACCGCCCATCGCCATCTGCGGAATCACACCGGGCCCAGGGCCATCGACCATTGGTCCAGGGCGAGCCATCATGGCGGCAGGTGGAGCATGATACTCCCCCTTGTCAGTCAAGTGACTTCCATCCATGGCGCAGCCGACGCACACGACGACGACCGTGCCTAGAGCCAGAAAGTAGTACTTCATCGCGACCCCTCTCCGAAATAGGCACTGCGACTCGCCGCATGCAAAAGTCTTGACGTACATTCGTCAATTACTCCTGCACCAACTCGAATCGGCTGTCCCTGCCGAATCCCGTGCTCTCCACCAGCGGTCAACGTTCCGCCATGGTTTTCTGAATCATCAACCCACGCTGACCGGCTGACAGCGAGATCAACCAGTTTCTCCGTCGACCGCGACTGACAATTCCGGGTACAATGACAGCCTTCAAGCGAAGGCAGTCCAGACCCGGGACTGTTCGTACTTTGGTCTGTTCTCTTTTCGGAAGGAATCGCCTTGTATCTTTGGCAAATCCGGCATATTCCGAATTCTTGGCGCAATCTCATCCGAATTCCGGCAAAACTCACCTTTTCGCTCATGCTCGGCGGGATCGGCTGGCTGGGAATTCAGCCCCTGTTGAGGCAGGGTGACTCTAAACCCGCTGCGGCGATGGCTGCAGACGCAGTCAAGACACCCGATCCTGCGGTCGCAAAGGCCGCCACCGACTTCATGAAAAAACTGCACGAATCGCTGTACGCCCGAACGGCGATCAAGGCCGATGTCGAGCAAACGGTCTCGATTGGAACCCAGCAGTTTCAGATTTCTGGCCACTACCTCAGTAGCGGTGAGAAGTTACGCCTTGAATACACGATCCAACCCGATCAGGGCGTGGCCGGTTCGCTGCTCGAAATTTGCGACGGCAAAGAGTTGTGGAGCATGGTCAAGATCGCGGATACCACACGAGTCACCCACCGCGACGTGCAGCAGATCAAAGCAGCCGTCGCGGGATTGCGAAGTGCTCCGGATGTCGTCCTGACGGCTGAGTTGGGACTGGGAGGAATCACCGCGCTATTGGCGTCACTCGAACGAACGATGACATTTGACGCGATGAAAGAGGAATCCAGCGACGAAGGCCCGCGGATGGTTGTCCAGGGGCGATGGAAGCCTGAGGTCGTAGCACGCTGGCCCCGGGGCAAAGACGATTTGCTGCCAACTTATGTTCCCGATCTGGTGCGAGTCTGGGTCGATCCCCAGACGATGTTTCCAGTTCGCATTTCGTACATCAAACGAGTCCTGGAAAAGGACAAGAAGGTGTACCGGCCGATGGTCACCTTGAAGTTCAAAGCGATAGAGTTTGACACTCCCGTCAACGATGAAGACTTCACCTTCCTTCTTCCAGCAAAATCCGCTCCCCCAGAAGACATCACTCGGCAGTTTCTGGACCGCATGAAGAAGAGTGCCGATGACGCAACGAACGCGGCGAACGCGGCCAAAGCCGCTCAGGCAGCAGCGGCGGCAGCGCCTGCTACAACTCCGGCTCCCGCAACCCCTGCGGCGCCACCACAAAGGTAGACTTGTGACTGAGAACTATGACGCCATCCTCATCGTTTCTTTTGGTGGGCCGGAACAACGTGACGATGTCATTCCTTTCCTTGAAAATGTCCTGCGCGGCAAGCCAGTTCCACGCGAACGATTGTTAGAGGTCGCCGAGCATTACTACCACTTCGATGGTGTCAGTCCGATTAATCAGCAAGTCCGGGAACTGATCACTGCCTTAGAGTCCGAATTGACTCGGTCGGGGATCAATCTCCCTGTTTACTGGGGCAATCGGAATTGGCACCCCATGCTGACCGACACGCTTCGTCA
>CBIHQO010000163.1:0-10159 GCA_966211735.1 uncultured Schlesneria sp. | reverse complement strand
GTTGGTTGGTTCCAGTTCATTGGCCTTTCGCTGCTATGCCTCTGCCGCTGTGAGGCGACTCAAAGCGGCGAGTGCCAGAGCCGCATTGTTGTGCGCTGCCGCATTTTGTGGTTCTTCTTTGATCGCGATTTCAAATTGCGCCAGGGCACCTTCCATATCACCTCGTTTTGCGTTTGCCATCCCCTGTCTGATGGCGGGATGATGGTTTCGTCGCACCGCCGCCGTTGTCGTGTTTGCGGAACGACGCTCGGCGATTTCCGCCAATCGAATCGTGGCCAGGTTCCGGGCGTCGCGCGCTTCCTGATAAGAGGACTGCAGTCTGAGAACCCACTCATAGTAGGCTGCCGCCGTCACCCAGTCTGCACGTTCGTAGGCGACGGAGCCAAGAGCCGCAATTGGTCGCGGGTCATGAATAAAACCCTGGGCCAGAACCTTCTTAAGATGTCCTTCGGCTTCGTCGAGCCGATGTTGTTGCATTCGTAAGATTCCCAGTCCCATGTGGGCATACGGACTTTCCGCATCTTGCCGCAAGACTTGCGACCACAGCGTTCCACTGTCGTGCCACACGGAGACCTGCTGCATAGTTCGAATGGACCAGAAGAGCGTAATCGCAACTGTCGCCGCGATTGCGCCGGTGCGCCGCCGGTGGGTGCTGTTCAACCATTCGCAGGCCTCCCAGACAATCAGCGAGAGCAACCCGATATGCGGGACATACGCATAGCGGTCCGCATACGCCTGTCCACCAACTTGAATCAGTCCGATGACAGGCATCACGGCAATCAGGAACCATCCCCAGCCAAACCATCGATAACCGTACCGCCGCGGACTACGGCTGACGAGGATCGTGATGAGCACCAGAGCCACCAGCGAGCCGACAGTCAGCTTCCAGTTGATTTCGCTGCCGGGATGGCGATACATGACACACAGGTCTGTTGGCACCAAGGTCTTCCAGACATACCAACCAAGTGCCTGCACGGCATTCGCCACGCGAATCGCCAAATTGATCCCGTTCGTCGCACCGTAGGCCGGGGTCGACCCTTGCGCCGCCATCGTGATCAAACCATCGCCGATTGCGATCGCAAACAATGGCAGTTTCTCGACGACAAGCTCCATCCACGATCGTTTTGGGTATCGGGAAAGCTGTTGCGCATTTAATTCGGGCTGGGCAGGCTCGAACACTGTGGTCCGACTCCGATATCTCTGCAACGGCCACCAATCCACCAAGAGCAGCAGCACTGGCAACGTCACCAGCATTGATTTTGCCAGTAAGCCCAGCACCATGGTGGTGGCAACCAGCGACCAACGCCCGAGCCCGGGCCGGGCCGCGTATCGCTCGTAGGCCAACAGCGAGGCCAGGAGAAAAGCGGTGCTGACCATGTCTTTTCGTTCGGACACCCACGCCACCGATTCGACATGCAGTGGATGGACAGCGAAGAAAAGCGCCAAGATGGCGCTCCGGACATATGCTCCTGTCATCCGCTGAAACACAACGAACAGCAGCAGTACGTTCACCGTATGCAGCAGAATGTTAGTCAGATGAAAGGGGAGCGAGTGAACCCCGAACAAGGTCGAGTCCAATTCCAGCGACAGCCACGTCAGAGGAATCCAATTGCCGGTATCGAACGTCGTCCAGGCATAAGCGAAGCCTGCTGGCGAAAGCCCCGCCCGCACCATGGCGTTGTGGGTCACATAGACATCGTCATCGAGGTTCACGAATTCGGCCCGAAGCGCCATGCCGTAAACGAGGAAGCACACACTGCAGAGCAGCACCCCGACAAGGCAGGTTCGAAGCGTGTCTTGCCGCATCTCTTACTTCCGTATTCGACTGCATTCAGATTGGGATAGCGTCGAGGTTATTCCGGGGCCGTGCTCAATCGATCTGGATTGAGCATATCAGAAGAGGCCCTCGTGTTCCTCCAACCGCGATCAGCTTGTTACTCAACTGTGAGAAGCAGCTACAAGTTGGCGCTCAATCGCCATGTAGACGACACGAGCCCGGGTGGCAGAGGTCAATGCGACGGTCGTGAACCGGAATTGGGAATCAGTATCGCAGCGTCGACTGCAGGTAGAGCAGCTCTGCGTTGCCACGGGGCGAGACGTTGTCGATGTAGTCGCCGTAGAAGAACTGGAAGTAGCCCAGTTCGACGCTGAGGTTGGTCGTCACATTGTACGTGGCGAGCAGGTCCAGTTCGGTGCCGATGTTGCTACCTCGGTTGGTTGCGGCGGGGAATGGCTGGCCGGTCACTGTGTACAGGTGATCGTTCGTGTTGGCGAGTTGGAAGAAGTGTTGTGCCACTTGCAGATTGAGCTTTTGAGTCGGCTTGAGCTGCAATCGCCAGTTGATATCGCTTAAGTTCTGCCGGGCCAGGTTGTCGATCAGACCCATGTAGGCATGCACCAGGCCGTAGTATTGGAAGAAAGTGTTGTTGACCTTGTCGTTCGGGTTGCCATCGCCAGTGGCGTAGTCATAGAAGCCCCACAGGGTCGGTTCCCACATCACCTTTTTCCATTGATGGCCCAGTCCCGTGACGAAAAAACCTGCCTGCACGCTTTGTCCGTTGTCGTTGCCGAACTGATAACCTCCTTCGAAGTCGGTCAGCCAGGCGCGAGTTCCGTCGTCGACGTTGAATGTTCCTGCCCAGCGGTGTCCGTAGGTGTATCGATTGCCGACGGGGAAGCCGGCTCCGCCCGGAAATGAGCCGTCGTAGTCCGCCCAGAGGAGGTACGTGTCGATCGTGTGGTTCTTGATCCCTTTGTAAGTGGCATAGCCACCTCCGAAGATGATGTTGTGGTTGGGCGGATCGAACCGATTGTCGAGGTAATCGACACCATACCTGAGACCGATCCCGCCACCATCGCCGGGCGTGGCGGTGTTCACGGGATTCGTCAACCAGGCATCCAGGTCCCAATCAGTACCGGGGCTGTTGAGTCTGATCCCCTGGAAGTTGCGGCGGGTGTTGGCCCAATCCAGCGGCGAGATCAAACGTTGGGAACCGAACGACAGTTCCTGTCGACCCACTCGAAACCAGACGGGCTTTTCATCGCGTTCCAGCACCTTTAGGTCGAGGAAGGCGTTCTGAATGTCCCAGTGATTGGCATCGATCCCGGTCACCGGCAAATCGTTGTTGTAGATGTCGGCGTTGATCATCTCGATGTAGACTCGCACCCAATCCGAGTGCTTCAGGTCAAAATATTGTCTCCAGCGGACCAGATCATAGACCGATCGGCCGGGCAGAATGAGCGGAGGCCGCAGCCGGTTCGCTTCGTCCATGAACCGCCAGCGAATTTCGCCACCGACCGAGAGTCGCGTCTCTTCGGCGGCTTCCCACGGCACCAGGCTGCCCAAAGGGACATCCTTCAGGTTCTCACCCAGCAGTGGCGTGTGATTGGGATCCTTCTTGTAACTGAAGTCATTGTCGAAGAAGCAAAGTTTCCAAGGCTGCGGCGGTGCTTTTGGTGCCGCAGGTTTCGGAGCGGCAGCTTGCGGCCCGGGATAATTCGTTTGCTGAGAAACGATCGTCGCCGGCAAAGCGGCATCATCGGCGACAACGGCCGCGTCTGCCGATGTTGGTGGAAGAGCGATTTCGCCTTCACGCGATGAGATGACATTGTCGATATCGGTCGGTGATGACACCACCGGTTCAATCGCGAGAGCCATGCTGGCCAGGCCCAGATGGAGACTCCACACGAATCCGGTCGACAACCACTTCATCACTCGGTCCTTCGAGATCCCATTCCGTTCAAATGGCATCGTGTCTATCGAACAAGACAGTGACGTAAAGTAACTGTGGACTGCCGCATACTTTCCCGGCGGCCGATCGACGCTGCCGCTTGTACGGATTGTCCCGGTTGCGGGCACTGTGAGCGCTGTGATGCGTGCCTGCAATCCGACCGGAATAATTTGCCGAATTAGGCCGTCGCGCTGGCCAGCTCAAGCCCCTCCGCAGTTGGTTGTGGCTTTTGCAGCTTCAATGCGTCTGCTTCCACCTCGGGTGAGAACCAAACGGCGAGTGCCGCGGTCGAGCTGATCGTGATCACGCCTCCCAGCAGCATCAACGCGGCTGGCCAGCTCATGCCACCTTTAAACAAGAAGCCTGCGGCCACCGCCCCGATGTTGCCCCCTGCCCCGACAATACCAGCCACCGAGCCGAGAGATTGGCGATTGACGAAGGGGACTACCGCATAGGTCGCTCCATTCGACATCTTGACGAACAGTCCTAACAGCAGCATCGCGGGAACGGCCAGCCAGATGACATTCATCGACGCGAACAACATCAGGCAGAGTCCTTCGCACAGCACCACCAGGAACATCCAGCGGACTCGCCCTTTCAGGCCCCACTCGGCGTTGCAGCGATCACTGATATAGCCGCCCAAGGCACGCGCGAACAGATTCATCATGCCGAAAGATGCTGCTGCCGCACCGGCCCAGTACAGGTCGAGCTGGAAGTAGTCGGTGAAGTAGAGAGCCGCGATGTTATCCAGCGTTAGTTCCATTCCGAAGCAACAGGCATAGATCAGCGCCAGCGCCCAGACGCGGTAGTCACCGGCCGCGGCGAGAAAGCTTCCCTTGGATTGTTTCACGGCCGGCATGGCACCCGATTGTCGAAGTCTGCTGAAGTTGCCTTCCGGGGTGTCCTGCGTCAGAAAGTAGTAAGCGATCCCTGTCAGAAAGCAGAGAATTCCTGACAGCAGCATCGCCGCACGCCAACCCACTGCATCGCTAAAACCACACAGAGTGACAAAGCCAGCGAAGACCAATGGCATGACCATCTGCGTCACGCCCCCGCCCAGGTTACCCCAACCCGCTGTCGCTGCGTTCGCCGTGCCGATACAGTTCGACGCGAACATTTGTGATGTGTGATATTGAGTGATGACGAACGAAGCGCCGATCACACCGATCAGGACGCGAAACAGCAGGAACGATTCGAAGCTGTTCGCGAAGCCGATCAGCATGACCGGGATGGAGCCCAGTGTCAGCAGCCACGTATAGGACAACCGCGGCCCAATCCGATCGCACAGCCAGCCGATTCCCATGCGAGCCAGAATTGTAATCGAGACCGAGCCGATGATGCACCAGCCAATCTGGTCCTTCGTCAGCGCCAGTTCTTTTCGAACGATCGGCATCAGCGGTGCGATGCCGAACCACGCGAAAAAGCACAAGAAGAAGGCGAACCACGTCATGTGAAACGCTCGCATCTGCGGCGTCTTCAGGCTGAACAGGTCGATGCGAGTGGCCTTGCCTGGAGAGGTATGCACGATGAAATCCTTGGTTGGGAACGGGGTTAAATGCGAACGAGACGGACCGCGCACGCCTTGTAAGACGGCTGGCGCGAATAGGGATCGAACACGGCATCGGTCAGTTGATTGGCCGCGTCGTAATGCATGGGGATAAAGACCTGGCCGGGCTGCACGGTGTTGGTGACAAAGACGCGGGCGCGGACTCGACCTCGCTGCGATTCCACAGCAATCCACTCATGAGGTTGAATCCCGGCTTCGCGAGCGTCGCGCGGATTGACTTCGACGTAGATCGATTCGGGGCTCAGCTTGTTCAGCACTGCCGACTTCCCCGTGCGAGTTTGAGTATGCCACTGCACGGCCGTGCCGCGGCCCGTCAGCAGGATCATCGGATAGTCCTTGGTCGGCGGCTCGGGCATGGGCCGTGGCATTTCAAACAGCAACTTCGCTTTGCCGTCGGCGTGGTAGTAGCGGCCATCCTCGAACAGCCGACGTTGAGTGAATTCGCTTGACTGAACGCTACTGCCGCTTGAGGCAGCGACATACGGCCACTGGATGCCACTTTCGTTGTCCAGATGCTGATAGTCTCGGATGCCGGTGAAGTCGCAAGGTTGACCGGCGCTCAGTTGCTTCAAGATCTGGAAGGCGTCTTCAGGCGATTTCCATTCACGAAACAGTCCTTCGCAGCCCCAGTGATGGGCGATGAGACGCATGATCTGGAAATCAGCCAAGGCTTGGCCGGGGGCTGGCGAGACCTTCTTGATCACACCGATCCGGCGTTCCGAGTTGATGAAGGTGCCGTCCTTCTCGCCCCAGGCTGCCGCAGGTAGCACCAGGTCCGCTTCACGAGCGGTCTCAGTCGTGGAATACATATCTTGGACAACCAGAAAGTCGAGCCGGTCCAGGATGTCTCGGCATTGATTCTGATTGATCCAGGAATGGACCGGATTGGTGGCGATGATCCACAGACCCTTAATCTTGCCCGCCAGGATTCCTTCGAGGATCTCTGGATAAGCCCAACTGTTGACGCTGGGGATGCGGTCGGCGTCAATCTTTAGCAGATTGGCCACGGCGGCACGATCTTCGGCCTTCGTGAAGTCTCGGCCGCCCAGCAGCCCGGTCGTGTTCGAGAACAGTCGCGAGCCCATGGCGTTGCATTGGCCGGTGATCGAGTTCGCACCGGTTCCCGGGCGACCCATATTGCCCGTGATGAGTGCCAAGTTGATCAGACTCTGAGCCGCCCGCACTCCCTCGTAGCTTTGGTTCACACCCATCGTCCACCAGAACGAGACGCGTGGACGCTCGTGAATGGTGCGTGCCACGCGATGCAGGCTTTCGATCGTGAGACCTGTTTTCTCGGCCACGACTTCGGGACTGAACTGCTTCACGTGAGCGGCGAACTCGTCGAAGCCGTTGGTATGAGCCGCGATGTAGTCGTGATCGATCCAATCGTTTGCGATCAGGATGTGAGCGAGCCCGTAAAACAAAGCCAGATCACTCTTCGGTCGAATCGCCAGATGCTGCGTCGCGTTCATCGCGGTTTCAGTTCGTCGCGGATCAACGACGATGATTTCCGGCTTCCGCTTGTTGCGCATCACGCGTTCCCACAGGATCGGGTGAGCGATGCAGACGTTGGCTCCGACAAGGATCAGGCAGTCGGACTCTTCGAAGTCCTGGTAGGTGTAAGGAGGTGCATCGAATCCAAACGATTGCTTGTAGGCGACGACCGCGGTTGCCATGCACTGGCGAGTGTTGCCGTCTCCGTGAATCATCCCCATGCCAAACTTGGCGAGGGCTCCCAGCAGCGCCAGTTCTTCTGTGGCAAGTTGCCCCGTTCCCAGCCAGGCAACCGATTCGGGCCCATAATCGCGCTGGATCTGCTTGAATCGCGAGCAGAACGCGCCCATTGCGGCATCCCAGCTGACGGGCTCCAGATGTCCCTTCTGATTGCGCAGCAGTGGTGTCGTCGCGCGTTCTGATGAATGCAAGACGTTCAGTGCCTCCCATCCTTTGGGACAGGCCATTCCCAGATTGACGGGATAGTTTGTGTTCGGTGTCAGTCCGACGGCGGCACCGTCCTGAAGATGAATGTTCAAGCTGCAACCGGTCGAGCAGAAGCCGCACGTCATCGGCGTGGTTGCGTCGGGCTTGCTTCTGTCGGGGACCGCTCCCAATCCGAATCCACCGGGACTCAGTAGCATTTCGCGCGTGTAGCTCCCGTCTCGCTGATGCAGCAGGTTGGCGAACGGAAGTTTGATAGCCATCGATCCGACTCCTTCAGGTCCGCAGGCTACCGGGCATCCGCATCGCGACCGCCGCTGTGAAGAACAGCGTGCGTTCGACGAATTCGCCGATAACAGATAAGGTGAACGAGGCCAGGCACAGACCGACGATGACCGTGGGGCTCAGCGCGTGAAACGTGCTCTCCCACGATTGATTCAGCAGAACGGCCGGCAAGGCGATCCCACCCACAACGCCGCACAAGAATCGGACGTGAGTCCACTCCTTCAATTCGCCAACCATGAGTCGCGCTGAACGATTGAGAGGCGTTGTCTGCTTGCTGAATAGATGGCCGAACAAGGCCGCTTCGTAGAGCAACTTGGCAGCAGCGACGATCACCAATGCCAGACATAAGCTGCCGCCGTAAGCGACCATCAACTGCTGGATGCGGGCAGGCTGTTGAAGATCAACGGCCAGGACGGAAACAGTGAGAACCGTCGACAACCCCAGCCACAACGTTGTCAACGAGAACTTCACGAATGTCCGAGGGCCGATCCAGAACGGCCGCTGTGTACAGTGATAGATCATGATCGAACAGAGAACGCCTGCGAGTCCTGCGGTCACCACAGAACAGGCCAGTCCAAAAACCCAGGGGGCGGCCTGCTGCTGCGGCCACAGCCACAGCACGGCGGCATAAGCGGCGGCAAACTTAGCAAAGGCGCCAAACGCAACGATTTCGCGACTGAGCCAACTGGTTCGCAGACCCAGCACCGCGCGATAGGCGAGCATCGGTCGGCCTAAGTGCATCGTGCTTGCCGCGAGCGCCAGCAGTCCAAAGCCGAGCGCACTCGCCGTTTGAACGGGCAGCACGAGCGAGAACGATGTTGAACCTCGAGCGTAAACTTGCAGGATCTGTCCGACCAGGAACGCTCCCACGGACAACTGAGTCAGCACCAGCATGACGATGAGCGGGGTATGAGCATGTTCCGCGTGAACTGCGAAATAATCTGCCGGAAGCACATTGCGAGGAAACGGCTTCGACGACTTGTAGTTCGTCGTTGGCTGTGTGTACTGAGGGTCAGGAGCGCCAGGCAGGAAGGGATTCGCTTCACAATCCGCTGCGACATCAGCCTTCTTCACGACGGCAATGCGAATCGCTTCGTGCGGACAAGCCTGCAAGCATGCGGGGGCCTCGCCGACCGCCAGCCGCTGGCTGCACATATCGCACTTGCGAACGATGCCTCGCTTGGCACTGTACTTTGGCACTTCATAAGGACAGGCCAGAATGCAGTACTGGCAGCCGAAGCATTGATCGTCCAGATGCTTGACGATGCCGGTGACGGGGTCTTTTTCGTAGGCTCGCGTCGGGCAGACGTTCATGCACGCCGGATCAAGGCAGTGATGGCACGCTGTGGTGACGTGCTGCAACACGGGCAGCGTGACTGATCCGCCGTGCAGCAAGCCCACATCGCGCCAGGTTTCGTTTTCGTCGAGGCCATTCAGCGAGTGACATGCCGTGACGCAGGCCTTGCACCCAGAGCACCGATCCAGATCGACTTCAAATGCGTACTGTTCCCCTGGTCCGGGTGGTGATGCTGGCAGCAGCGACGAGTAGTAGCGTGCCTGTTGTGGCTGGCTGCTTACCGAGTGGAATTGCGAGAATCGTTCGACGGCCGTCAGATCCTGTTGGTCTGCCAACAACTCTTCCAGGAACGAAGGCATCGACGAAGTCGTTGTCCGTTCGGAATGAGTCAGTGAGAGAGTGACAGAGGACATGGCTGGTTATCGGGTCGCTATTGAAAGAGTTGAAGTTGTAAAGCGTTGGCGGTCTGATCGATCAAGCAGGTGCGCAAGTGGTGCAAGCGGTTCCACACAGGCGTTGTTCAATGGCAGGCCCGGTAGCCAGCGTGTCGGCATGCGGTAGCAACAGATAGACATCGTCGTCTTGCAGGCGAACCGGATAGGTTCGGATGCTGTAGTCCTCGCCGCTTAAGCATGAGCCGTCCTGCAGCGAGAAGTTTTTCTTGTGGAAGGGGCACGCCACCTTGGGGACGCCGCCGACATCGCCAATGATCCCGCGCGAGAGTGCGAACTCTTGTTTGTGAGGGCACATGTTGTCGGTGGCGTACCATTCCTGGCGGCTGTCGAAGTTGAAGACCGCGATCTGGGCATGACCGTGCTTGATCGTCGCCCCGCCATTCACAGGAAACTCCGAAGCCGATCCGACTCGAACCCAGGTTGGTTCCGCTTCTTCTGTCGCTTCGTCGAGCGTCTTGCCGTTAAGCAGTGTGAGTTGGCCGAGGGGAACCGTGTCGTCTGACCAGGGCGCGGGGTGGGGTTGTCCTCGTTCCGAGACGAATTCGATCGTTGGCTCCGTCTCATCCGTATTCACGAACTGCTGGAACAGTCGCCGTTTTTCGGGATCATGGACAACAGCAGCCCATTCGCATTGATAGGTGTCGACGACGAACTGCATTTGACGGTCGAGGTCTTCGCATAGACCAAGTTTGTCATGGATGATGACATCGCGCAGGTGTTCGAGGCCCCCTTCGAGTTTCTCGAGCCACACCGATGTTCTCGTCAGTCGATCGGCCGTCTGCACGTAGTACATCAGGAAGCGATCGATGTACCGGGTGGCGGTTTCTTCGTCCAAATCGGCCGCCAGCAGATCGGCGTGGCGAGGCTTTGCGCCGCCATTGCCGCA
>CBIHQO010000162.1:0-10192 GCA_966211735.1 uncultured Schlesneria sp. | reverse complement strand
GCAGACACCGACCACGACCGCGCGGCGATCGTTCATTTCCAAGGTTTTACCGAGCACGATCGGACCATCGCCCCAAAACAGGCGATACCCCGGACGATCAATGATGATCGCGTCGGGACGACGCAGATCAGCCAGCGAACCAGCGACCAGTTTGGCCGGAGCCCCAATCAAAGTGTGATCATCGATACCGAGTAGGATCGACTGACGAAACTCACCATTGTCGATGCGGGCTCGCACCAGACTCTTATAGAGGCGGACGGCCCACTCGACTCCTTCAACACCACGCACGCGATAGAGATCGCTGTCCGAGAGGGGCTTTACTTCGTCGACGTTCTTGCCTTCGGGATCCATGACCCATATCGAAGCATCGCGGACATCGATGGCCGCGTGAGCCGTTCGCCGCATCAGGCCGACGAAGATGGCCATCTGCTGCGAGATCAACAGCACGCCGAAGGCGACGCCGAAGACCGTTCCGAAGTACTTCGCGCGATCTCCGGTCAGCATTTTCCAGGCGACCCAACTCATGTTATCGCCTTTATTGGTATGGGTGGGGTCAGAGTGGGGTGCCCCAAACTGGGGGCCAATCCCATCGCGGCCAGGCTGAAGTTGGTGATGTGATCCGCGAGCTTCTGAACGGTGAGCGCGTCGTGCGCGGACTCACCGATCAGCAGGCGGATCACCGGTTGATGCACGTAGTAGAACAAGACCTGACCGACGATGCTGAACCCGATCATGTTGCCCTTTTCTTCCGGGAAATCATGACCCAGCAGATCCAGCAAAATGGCTCGCATGCCATTGGCCATCGGCCGAACATAGTCTTCCACAACGGCCGCACAGGCTTCGGTCGGGAAGGCCATCTCGCGCAACATGATCCCCAAGTGCCAGGCGGGTTTGTCACCCTCCAGCTTTCGCTGCAACATCTGCAGAATATGAGCCCGCAGCCGTTCGACGGGCGGCATGTCTGCAGGCCAGGTCATTTCGGGGTTTTCGCTATCCGCACACGACTGGGCGTGTCTGACCGCAGCCACATAGAGCGACTTTTTGTCGCCGAAGTGGTAGTTGACCGCGGCAATGTTGGCCGACGCCTGCTGACAAATGTCACGAACGCTGGCGGCTTCGTACCCCTTCTCGGCGAAGATCGCTCCGGCGGCGTCAATCAGTCGTTGGCGAGTGTCGTCGATCATGCTGGCCTTCGTGGAAAACCTACCGGAACCAAAATCAAACGTTTGTTTAACTCAGATTCTAGATAAAACATCGGATTGAAACAAGTGTTTGATTGAGGGATTCGGCGTAGATAGCACGAAGTTGGCAAAGAAGTTATCTGGGGGATTCAACGGAGGGAGTTGCGATGACCGCTGGGTTTGGTCGCTTCAGCGCATAGTCGACGCCGGGCAACGCCTCGCGCGTCGGACCTCCGAAGTCGCACGTCCTATTGCGATGGGGCAAATCAGACTGATGGGACCGGTGTCAGACGATTTCTGCTGACAGTCCGGCATACGCGAGGCTTTGCCCACGCGGTTAAACGAGAACGCCGGACGAGGAGTTGTCCGGATGTGGACGGAGCGCGGCCCGACTGGAATCAAATCCGCGGCGCTCAACCAGTTGAAAGGTTAGCCTGTGATCGCCCAAGGTTTTGGCGACCTTGGCGACGGTAACAAGAGGCACTACTGGCGCGAGTTCGTCGAATCCGACTGCGGGCGTGAAGGCCCTGCTGCGGCGCGGCGTTGGATTTCGGCCATGACTTGATCGACGACTGAGGGTCGATCTCGCAAAGTGGTACCGGTGGACTGCAGGCGATTTTCGATGGGTTGTGGCGATTTCATAGTTCTTGCTCCCGACTCCACCAGTATTGCAATCGCATGTGCGCCAGCGAGATTCGACGCGTCACCTGATCCATCGGACATCCGACCAGAGCAGCGATCTCGGACAAGGTGTGATTATCGAAGTAGCGCAGGCCGATCAACCTTCGATCTTCGTCCGGCAATCGTGTGACCAGACCGAGCATAAGTTCGTGCTCAATCCATTCAGGGTCGCAACGGTCGTGTTGATCGGCATTAGCAGTTGCCGCAGCGACTGGCATTGGCATGGCGCGGACGGCGTTAATGGATTGGCGACGAGCCAGTTTCAACAACCAGGATCCAAACTGAGACCCATCGTCCAGCTTGGAAAGTCGCCGGAAGGCTCGCACCAGCGTTCTCTTCGCCACCTTGCGTGCCGCCGCGGGATCACGCAGTTCTGCCTGTACGACCGCGAGCACGCTGCGTTCGTAACGTTCGACAAGTGCGGCAAATGCTTGCACGTCACCTGCTTGTACTCGTTTAACAAGTTCCTGATCCGTCGTCACTCGTCGCCCCTTCAACAAAGTTCGACCAGTCTCAGCACTGCATCAAATAAGACGTAATTAGTCCCGGTTTCTTTCACGAGAAAATGCTTCACTTTGTCATTTTTGTGCAAAAAAATGGAAATCGTTCTGAACAAGTGGCCGAATTTTGCCGGAATCGGCGATGTCGTTTTCAACGATCGATGATCGTCGTCGGATCAAACCCGTTTTTTTCTTACGGTAATGCAATCATGACTTAACAGATCATGAAGAGGCGATTGTTGATGAGTTCGTCGCCCCCCTTACTCCTGCTTCGTTCCGTCTGTCTTTATTCGATCTTCAGCATCATCTTTAGAATCGAGAGTAAGACGAATGGTCGCAGCATCCAGACGTGACTTACTGACAAGATGGTCGGCGGTCGGTTCCAGTTTCTGACGGTCGCCACCCATTTTTAGAGCAGCTCGCCAATTCACCCCGATTCCTTTGATCTGCAACTCAAACCGATTCGCGGCAACTTCACGATCGGCTTGTTGGATGGAGAATTCGTCACCAGAGCTGACACGGAAATCAAATGAGCCGCTCGCCCAGGCGTTCCAAGGGGGGGGGCTGCTTGGGGTGGCTCAATCAGAATCTGATATATTTGGAATCTCAGATTTCGAAATGTGCAGACGACGGGGCGTGGGCGGTCCGTCATCGCAAGCACACCGATGAGCGACTGTCCGCCTCACACCGTTGTCCGATCTCCATGGATTACCTGACACCGGATCGGCCTATTCAGGGCCGAGGAATTCTTTGAACCAGACTGGATCGGGAACGCCGGTGATCACGAGGTTCGAAAAGCCGCAGCCTTCGGTTCCACCTACCAGGATAATTTGGTGGATGTCGTCCTGCTTCACTGTCGGCGTCGCCAGTCGCTCGTTGGCGTAACTGATACTCGATTTCGTCGGAGACACCGTAAACGTGACGGGGATGCGTCCGCTGCGAATGTTATCCGGCACGATCTTGCCAGCATTGCCACCTTGAATCGCCTGAACCCAGACTGTATCCGGATTCAAGCCACCTGTTCCCAGATGAGTCCCATTGCTGGAGGCAATTCCTGGACCTCGCATGGCTTTGATTGCCATGACGGCCGACACGGTAAAGCTTTTGAACCGTGCGACATGTCGCAGCTTATCGGCACTATCAACGTAGAGTGTCTTATCCTTTAAGAGGACTTTCAGATCGTTGACCTCAAAATCTGACAACTGCAATTTCTGGCTGAAGTCATAGGCCAGAGTCAATTCACCCGTCTTGGCATTGAAGATCGCTTTGCCGCCAAACTTTTTCTTGAGTGTGGCGGGCTTCACCACGAATGCGAGCGCTGGCGGCTTTGTTGTGTCTTCCTCACCACCGACGACTGCCTCCAGTTCGCGGACGGCCTTGTCAATCTTGGCCTTGTCGAGCGGATCGCTCAGCGTGTCGCGAACCGCTTCCAAGTCGGCGATCGCCTTGGCGATCGCTTTATCGACGCGGGATTCGTCAGCACCCACTGCAGCGTTTGCAAGCAGCGACATTGTCGCAATCAGAATCAGGCAGCGAATCATCATGGCATCCAGTGACTTCAGTTGCTGAGTGTTACTAACATCCGATTATCGGGACAAGACTTATCTCAAATTCGCCTCCAGAACGCGATAGTTCACTGCCAATTCCCATTTCGTTGGCCGGTTCGCGGCGGTGTAGGGATCTGCGGGCAATGCGTTGACGCTTGACTTGGTTCGTGTTGTGATCTGGCACTCAGCAGGGATCTCAGGTCATCAGGGAGTTGCTTCATGGGAAAGTCCGTGTGCGTTGTTGCGTCCATCCTGGCGCTGTTCGCGTCGACTGTTTACTCGGCCGATTTTCCGGACGTCTCGGCATTGCCGTCGCGGCCGGAGCTGCCGGATCCGTTTGTGATGCTCGACGGGACCAAGGTCTCGACCGTTGCCGATTGGAATGCAAAGCGGAAGCCGGAGCTGCAGGCACTGTTTCAGAACTATATGTATGGGTATTTGCCGCCCAAGCCGCAGAAGTGGGCTGTCGAAGAGGTGTTGTTCAGTGATGCCATGTTCCTGGGGGGCAAGGCGACGCTCAGTGAGAGTCGCCTCGCGTTTTTTGGTCCAGATCTGAAGCATCGGCTGCATGTTTTGCTGGTCGTTCCGAACAAGAGAACCGGGCCAGTCCCGGTATTCGTGGGGATGAACTTCTGTGGCAATCATGCGTTGGCGAATCATCCGTCGATCCATATTCCTGACGGATGGGTCTACAAATCGTGCGGCGGGTCCGAGAACGAGAAGGCGACCGAAAAGGGCAGGGGGACTCAGGCCGATGTCTGGAACCTGGATCTGATCGTTGATCGTGGTTACGGGCTGGCGTGCTTCTACAGTGGGGACCTGGATCCCGATACGGCTGATTTCAGCGACGGCATTGAGCCCGCCTTCTATAAGCGCGGGCAGACAACTCCTACTCCCAGCGACCCCGGTGCGATTGCGACGTGGGCCTGGGGCTATCATCGCGTCGTTGATTTCCTGGTCGAGAAGCATTCTTCGACGATTGATCCGAAGCGGATTGCGGCTGTGGGTCATTCACGCAACGGCAAGACGACTCTCTTAGCGGCGGCACTGGATGAACGCATCGCGCTGGCGATTCCGCATCAGGCGGGTTGCGGCGGTACGGCACCCGACCGAGTGGCGATCGACCGCAAAGATGTCGAGACCATTCGCCGGATTAACACGGTGTTCCCACATTGGTTTTGCGACAACTTCCCGCTGTTCAATGAAACACCTGACAAGCTGCCGTTCGATCAGCATTGCCTGGTCGCCATTTGTGCGCCGCGGGCGGTGTTGTTCAGCAATGCGACTGAAGATCAATGGGCGAATCCCGACGGACAGTTCGAGATGCTGAAGGCAGCCGATCCCGTGTATCGCCTCTTCGGCGTGGGACTCGATGCGACCGAGCGGCCTGGCTTACGCAAGTTGTTGGACAGCCGACTGGGTTATTACATTCGCCCCGGCAAGCATTCGATGGATCGCGAAGATTGGGGCGTCTTCCTGGATTATGCGGACAAGCAGCTTCCTGCTGCGAAGTAAGTCGTACAGGGTTTTGACCGCAGATCAGATCGATGATTGCAGCTTCTCATAGCGACCAAGGGAACGCGCATGACTGCATGGCTTGGCGAATTTATTGGGACGGCGCTGTTGATCCTGCTGGGTGACGGCGTTGTGGCCAACGTCGTGTTGAAAGGGACCAAAGGACACGGCAGCGGCTGGATTGTGGTGACGTTCGGCTGGGCGATGGCGGTGTTTGTCGGCGTGTTGATCGCGTCGGGATCGAGTGGTGCGCATTTGAATCCCGCCGTGTCGATTGGCCTGGCCCTGGCCGGGAAGTTTGATGCCACGTTGTTGCCAGGGTACATCATCGCTCAGTTGCTCGGCGCGGCATTCGGAGCGGGATTGGTCTGGTTGCAATACAAGTCGCACTTCGATTTGACCGATGATCGTGACAGTAAGCTGGCTGTCTTCTGCACAGGTCCAGCCGTGCGATCGCCCGTGTTGAACTTCATCTCGGAACTGTTGGGAACGTTCGTGCTGGTTTATGCGGCGCTACACATTTCCAGTCCGACTGGCGGCCTGGGATCACTCGACGGATTGCCCGTGGCGCTGGTGGTCCTGGCGATCGGGTTGTCGCTGGGTGGGACGACCGGCTACGCGATCAATCCGGCTCGGGATCTGGCACCGCGCATCATGCACGCACTGCTGCCGATTCGGAACAAGCGAGACAGCGACTGGTCGTACGCCTGGATTCCGGTGCTCGGCCCAATCGCCGGGGCCGTGCTGGCAGCGGTATTGTTTCGCTTGAAATAAAGCCATTTGGCTGATCGCGCGAGATCATCGTTGTTTTGGAAGTTGGACATTGGTGGTCTTAGTCCCGTTGGAGACGACCGACAATAGTACGACGACGGTTGATGACCGAGAGTCCCGGCAGGGACGACAGAAAAGCTCGATAACAGATTAGACGTGAACACAAAAAGAGATGATGGCCAGCATTCGAAGCCGACAGCATTCACAATCCCGGTCGGAAGAATTCTGTCGTCCCTCCGGGACTTCTCGTAGCACGGCTGACAATGACCCACCACTGGAAGTGGTGGGCTATTATCTTTCGTCCTTGGCGGGACTGGGAGGAAAAGGCAATAGCCAGGCCGACGGGCTCTCAGTGCGTTGCAACGACCGCGTGGCATTGACATCGACTTGAGTTTTACCTTCAAGGTTCATCGCACACGGTCATCTCACTGTCACTTGATCCGCCGTGACCGATTCTTCGTTCTGACAGGGAGATTCGGATTCGAGCGATCGTTTGCACCGTTTTACCATCCACTGCGGACGTTATAATTGCATCAGAACAGCCACCCCGTCGATGGCATCAAGAGGACTGACAAATGAGCGTGACCGACGAACTTGAAAAGCTGCAGCAGCTTCGCGATTCCGGGGCGATTGATGACGCGGAATATGCCGCCGCGAAAGGGAAGGTTTTGAACGAATCGCCCGCAGGCTATTCGGAAACGCCGATCATGGCGGGCGAAGAGTTGGAGCGGGCGACTCGGCAGTGGGCGATGATCCTGCATCTGTCCGCCTTTGCCGGCTATTTCCTGGTTCCGGTGGCCGGTCTGGTGGCTCCGATCCTGATCTGGCAGATCAAGAAGGATCAGTTGCCCGGCTTGGACGTTCACGGCCGCAACGCGACCAACTGGATCATCTCATCGCTGATCTACGGCGTCATTTCCGGGATTTTGATCCTGGTGGTGATCGGCATTCCCATGTTGATCGCGCTGATGGCCTGCGGGATTGCGTTCCCGATCATCGCCGCGGTGAAAGCGAACAACGGGGAAGTCTGGAAGTACCCGCTGACGATTGAGTTCGTGTAACTCATCGTGCGCCAATTGAATCATAGCGCGGGATGCCACGGACTTGGAGTCATCGAAATAGCCGTGTCTTTTTGTGGGATGGGCTTCCAGCCCGTCGCATTGGATTTGGAATATGCCTTCGTGGCTCATCGCGCGCTGCGAACAAGGACGGGTTGGAAACCTACGAGAAGACACGGCCACACTGCAGATGGTGAGACCGTGGCACACAAGGCAGGCCCGAAGCGACCATCGTCCTGCGCGGCCATTTAAGAAAAAAGCCAGCCGCCCCAACTGCCGAAGCAGTCAGAGCGGCCGGGCTCTGTCGCGAGACGAAATTGCAGGGGCGAGGACCCTGCTTAGTAAGTAGCGAAGTTTCGTGGGCTGGCTCGGAAGGCGGCCAGGTTCTCGGCTGTGCTGAACATGTGCAGCTTATGTCGGAACCAGCAGGCATGATCCAGCGACCCCTGGGCCACGGAATATCCGCGTTGCACTTCGATCACATCCAATCCACCAGCGGCGGGGACATACCAGTCAGGATGAGCGATAAACTGGTCTCGCGCGGCGGCGGAACTGAATCGATAAGTTTGCGCCTGGTGCTCGTGAGTAAACTCGGCCTGGGCGGCGGCCAGCCGACGTTCATCGCGGAGAGCGACCGGGCAGAAGCCGTGCAGGAAATCGTCTGCTAGAGGCGATTCTTTCAAGCCTGCGTCAACGGCTGCTTTTTCCTGGGCGAGTCCTTCTTTGGCCCAATCAAGGCTGGCCAGTTCACCGGAATCCGCCATTGGCGCTTCCGTTGCGGTATCGCCCGCATCGAAGACATTGGCAACATCGTCCGGAATGGCGGGTTTGGTCGCGGCGGTCGTCGTCGAGTCATTCAGCATCGCAGGCTGAGCCGGAACTTCGGTCAGCTCGCTGGGCGGGGCCGATCGTGTCGGCAACTCGAATGCTTTGTCAGCAGTCTCAAGCGGATGTTGTCGAGCAACAGTCGGGGTGGTTGTCCACTGGGCGTCAATGGGGATGATGACGATCGGGACATCAGGATCGGTGCTTGAGGCCAGAGCTTGATCGGCTGACGCCGTGGTTTGAGCGGGAGTAATCGGAGGAACAGCGGCGATCATGGGGGGCAGCGGAGCCACCTCCCAGGCCGGTGCTGCGGACGGAGAGGGAAGGTCTGCGAGTGAGGCGAATTGATCGCCCACCTGGTCGAGGACGTTCGGCTGTCGCTGTTGTGTGGGATTCAACTGCTGTTGGGCGGTGTTCAACTGCTGCAGTGAGGCGGACGCGACCTTATTGCCGGGATCCTGCGCAAGGACGCGGCGATAGGTCGCCATGGCAGCGTCTGGTTCACCGCGCTGGTTTTGGATGAAGGCGACGTTTAATTGAGCCTGCGTTTCCGAGTTGCTTCGGCGGAATTGGGCGAGGCTTTCGTCGTAACGCCCCAGGTACCCCAGCGACATGGCCAGATTATTGACAGCCCGAGAGTCGCCTGGAGCCAGTCTAACTGCCTCGCTCAGCAAGGTTTCGGCGCTTTTGTAGTCTTTTTGCAGATAGACGCAATAACCCATATCGGCGAGCAGTGCAGGGTCGTGCGGGGCCAGGCCTCGAGCGTGTTCGAAGTATTTTTCGGCAGTTGCGTAATCTTGCAGTTCCGTGCAGACCACGCCCATCCGATGCGAGTATTGGGGGACGTTGGGCGAGTGCCGTTGGAGAGCCGCATATAATTCGCGCGCTTTCTCTAACTGACCACGTTGTTCGGCCTGGCGGGCGGCATGATATTGCGAATCGGCCCGGTGACGGGCAAGCGACGGCAGGACTCGCAACTTGGGCGACAAGCTGGCGCATCCCGTGCTGAAAATTGAAGACACGCAAGCGAGCAATAGACTCAACTTGACGGCGCGAACGACTCGCATGACATTCCCCCTCGCGTGACCTCTGGCTGGCCACCGAACTCGTCACTTATCTGCTTCTGAATGATGGATTTCTCCTCGGCCGATCTTCCGAGTAAAAACCGCATCTATTTACACACAGATGACTTACGACTCTGTAATCTCGGCACTCCTGATTTCCCGTGTCCGTAATCTGCCGGCGGGCAACTCGGCACGTGGCGGTCCCGCGCCTAGTCGCATCAGTTGTATCGGTTTTGCCGAGATTGCTATTGCAGTGAAAGTTTGACGGTTGTCGAGCATCTGCGAGATTTTCCTGTGTGAGCATAACCCACTGGCAAGGCGATATTTTCGTAAGGTGTTTGGTCTCCATATCAATCACTGCTTGACCGTCCCTTCGGGTAGGCGTAGCATCACTGTCCGGAGTTGCTCACCCCTTATCCGCTTGCAACCCAGCCTTTTCTGATGAATTTGTCGTGAATTCTTCGAACGTTTCCGTGTTCGTCGGAGGTGATTAATCGCCAGCCGGTGAATAGTGAGACAGCCAATGAGTACTCAGCACGTGCCCCCCCCACCTACGGTCGCTCCTCTGAATGGAGCGTCGCCGCCGCCGAATGGCGTTGTTCCGACTGCGGCGGTTGCCGTTCCAGTGGCACCAAATCAGCCACAGGTTGCGGCTGCGGTCCCCGTCGCTCCGCCGATTGCTGCCGCTGTGGTCGCAGTACCGGTTGCGGCTGCTGTCGTGGCAACGCCAGTAGCAGCTCCCGTCGCCGTGGCCCCTCCTCAGGCGGTCCCTGTAGTCCAAGCCCCGGTTGCTGCACCCGTGGTGTCAGCCCCGGTCGCTCCCGTGGCGGCTCCGGTGATTGCCACTGCGGCCCCTGTCGTTCAAGCACCAACAGCGCCAGTGGCGGCTGCACCTGTGATTGCGACACCCCCCGTGGCACAGGTTGCTCAAGCTCCAGTGGCACCTGCACCTGTTGCACCTGTCGCCCAAGCCCCCGTGGTGGTGACGCCGCCGCGCGCTCCTGCACCGGCTGCTGCTCCTGCCGCAGTTGCCACGACGGCAGCGGTTGC
>CBIHQO010000161.1:0-10206 GCA_966211735.1 uncultured Schlesneria sp. | reverse complement strand
GGCTCGATCGTCGGACAGATTCTGACGACCACTGCTGTTGAGCGAAAAACCTTGCTGTCTGCAGGGGCTGCTGCCGGCATGTCGGCCATCTTTGGGACCCCCGTTTCTGCGGTGCTCTTGGCCATCGAACTGCTGCTATTTGATTTTCGGCCCCGTTCGATCATCCCTGTCGCCTTAGCTGCCGTCACAGCAGGAGGACTGCGGCTGGCGATCCTGGGTAACGCCCCTGTGTTCGCCATGACCCATCTGATGCCGCCAGGCGTCGCCGCGCAGGGTTGCTATGTGTTGCTCGGGGCGATCATGGGAGTCTTCGCGGTATTGATCACGCGAGTTGTCTATTTCGTTGAAGATGCGTTCGAGCATCTTCCCGTCCATTGGATGTGGTGGCCGGCATTGGGGGCGATTGCCGTGGGTGTGGTGGGTTACATCGAGCCGCGTACTTTGGGGGTGGGTTATGACAACATCAGCGACATTATCTCGAATAAGCTTCCTGTCGCGGCGGTGGCCACGCTTTGTACGCTGAAGTTTATTTCGTGGTCGATCTCGCTGGGAAGTGGCACTTCAGGGGGGACGTTAGCGCCTCTATTCACGATTGGGGGCGGTCTGGGTGTCGTCGTGGGCAGCTTACTAAGCTATGTCTTTCCAGAAGCAGGGATCGATCTTCGTATCGCGGGTTTGGTGGGAATGGCGGCGCTCTTTTCCGGGGCCTCGCGCGCCATGCTGGCTTCGGCGGTGTTCGCGTTCGAAACGACCTTGGAGCCATTGGGGTTGCTGCCACTCCTGGGGGGCTGTGCAGCCGCCTATCTGACCGCCAGCTTGCTGATGAAGAACTCGATCATGACCGAAAAGATTTCTCGCCGCGGCATTCGTCCGCCCATGGAATATGTCTCCGATCCACTCGATCAGATCCTCGTTCAGGAGATCGCCAGCAGTCCCGTTGTCTCCCTGCTTGCTTCGCAATCGGTTGGTGATGTTCGCGAATGGATGAGTCGCGGAGAGACGAATGCGACTCACCAGGGCTTCCCGATCTTCAATGATCGAAAAGTCCTGGTCGGTGTTCTCACACGCCGCGATTTGTTGGCGGCGACTCTACCTTTGGAGAAGCCAATCGGCGAATTGATCCGCCAACCCATCCGCTTTGTGTACAACGATTGCACGGTGCGTCAGGTCGCCGATCACATGGTCAACCACGATCTGGGGCGATTGCCTGTCGTCGATCGACACTCACCAGCGAACCTGGTCGGAATCGTCACTCGTAGCGATGTCTTAGACGCATATCGACGCAGCATTCAGGAATCCGTTGCCGACGCACCGACGATTTCAGTCGGTAAGGCCTTCGCTCGCAGTCAACAGTAGAGCAGTCTCAAGATTGCAATTCGACCATTTGGAGTGCGGTGGCTCGACACCGCTTTGGATCCAAATCAACGGGGAGCGTCGCTGATGGAGGATGCTGCAAATACCAAGGAAGAGCGATTTCGCGCCAGTCATTCCGCGACAGATTGTTGGCTCTTCAGTGACTGAAGCCAAAGCTCCGTCGAGCCGGAGCACTCCACAAGACGCTCGACGCGCTTACGATCAGCGATCACACTCTGAGCGGTGCAACGCCGAATTGGCTACGCACGCTCGAATGCTTCAGGACTGAAATCGCCTGTTTGCTTAGCCGACTGGCATCGCTCTGGTGACGGCGGTCGCGATCAGGATGTAGACCGGGATCCCGATGGTCACGTTGTAAGAGAACGTGCAACCCAGTGAGGCGGCGAGTGGTAGCGTCGGACTGGCTTCGGGAATCGCCAGGCGTTGCACGGCTGGCACCGCGATGTACGAGGACGCAGCGCAAAGGACGGCGAACAACAGATACGTGCCGATCTCGAATGGTTGACCCAGGAACATGCTGTAGCCATGAGCCACCAGAATGCCTGTCGTCGCGAAGACGTTCGGGGCGAGGATCGCGAAGGCCACGAACTGCCAGCCTGCGGCTCCTAAGTCTCGCAGTTTCGAACACGCTGTGATGCCCATCTCCAGTAAGAAGATGCACAAGATGCCATGAAACAGCGTAATGAACAACGGGTCATCCGAAGCGGTGACTTTGGATCCCTGCACTCGCCCGATGAATCCGATCGCAATACCGGCAAACAACAGGAAGATGCCCGGATTCATGAAGACTTCGTGCAATGTTTCTCGATTCAACCAGCTTCCGCTTTGCGCTGCGGCCACTTCTTCGGGAGGAATATTTACTTCCTCTTCGAGGGCCATATAAGCCTCTTTACTGTCGCCCGAATTGTGATTTCCATTGGACGCACCGCTCGCGGTTGATCCCACACCCACCAACTGTTCCCTGCGAACCTTCACCTGCGTTTCCCCATGGCCATGTTCACCGTGCTCTTCGGCATGCAGGACTCGTTGGATGCTTCGATCGTAACCTGGCTCATGAGGCATATTCCCTGCCCCGTCCATCCCTTTGCGCCGCAATTGGGAAACGATGTAAAGTGCCACCAGGCAACCAGGAATTTCCATCACTGCCAGCATCACAGGCATATAGGGTGCATAGGCGATCTGCGCTGCGGTCAGGACACCCATCGCGGTGACAAATGTCCCGGCGGAGTCGCTTCCGTAATAACCTGCGACAGTCGCGGCATCGACCTGACGTATTTTTGTCACGCCGCGCAGGATGCCATACGCCATAAAGCCAATCACTGTGTTGGTGACGCAGCCGATCAGCATGAACCCCAACGCTTGCTTGAGCATCTCTGGTTCAAGACCCGCGAGTTCCTCACCACCGTGCCAACCAATCGCCAGCAACAGGTAGATTGTCATCCCCTGGTAGACGGCCTTGGGGAATTCCAGCTTCACCTTGAAGAGCGGGATCAGGAACCCCGCGTAGAAGAACAGCAGCAACGGCTTAAAAAGGTTGTGCAGGAAGTTGTCCAGAAACTCGTGTAACACAGGCGCGCTCCATTTCTGGCGGGTGATCTGCGCAGGTCATTCGTCGAGGCGAAGACCTTGCGAGGTTGCTTCCGAAGCAGAGCAAGTGCCAGCGGGAACAAGTCGTACCATGCTTGCGAAGAGTTAACTTATCTGAGGCTTGGAAATAGACAATGAATTCACAACGTCCATCGTACCAATGGATTTTGAGAGAGCTAATTGCGAGCCACATGGATGTTTTGTAGTCATGCAGACTCGGCTCACGAATGGATAGGCTTAATCTAAGTCATGTGTGAAATTAATGTAGCCTAAGAGGTTAAAAGCTGGCTATTTTGAATCGGTTACGTTTTATTCATGAATGATTCAAAGGAAAGTGGTTGCGACCGATCTGTACGTACCGCTTGAAGCGTACGGACAGCGTCGTTCCAGCCACCCAAGTCTTCAGTGTCTTGGAGTTTAGCGGCCGGCGTCCTCTGTCCTGTGAGGGGGCCGTTTTAGGAAACGAATTGCGGCTTTCTTCAGATCCCGAAGGCTGATTGCGGATGGTCATTGCCAGTCGAGCAGGTCTTCTGGCATTCAGATTGCATTTGGGCAAGTAGGTAGCCAGGTGGTCTCGGGCCTCAGGGTGGTGCAGCGCAGCCATGTTTAACCATTTGATCCTTAAGCTCGCTGCCCCGATGATTTTGACCAGCGTGATGCTGGTTGTCTTGGGCGTTGTTGCGGCTTGGAATATCGAGCGACAGCAGAACGTCAGTTCGGATCTGATTCAAAAAGAAGTGCATGGCATGATTGCGGCGCAGGATCTTTGCAGCGATCTGCGCGAGATCCGATACACACTGCACCAGTACCGCCATGACGGATTCAAGCGTCATCTGGAAGTGATCGCTCGTCGCAGCAAGCTTGCGGCAGAACATCTGGAAGCCGCGAAAGGGCTGATTCGGCTTCCTCGCGAAGCGGAAGGCGTTCTTGCCATCGAAAAAAACTGGCGGCAGTTTTCGAGCCTGTTTGTGGACGTTCTGGCCGAACTAAGCCAGCAACCAGAAACCTCGCACCAGCCGTCCGACGGAAGCTCGGGGACCGACCTTGAAACATCTGTTCGGGAAGAGAAGCGGCGAGTCGCTCAAACCGAGCCTTTGTTGACCGCCATCAACCATGTTCTCGTCCCGGCGAAGGATTTTCTGGCGCTTGATCGCATCCTGGTCGACAAAACGAATGAATCGAACCGGCAAGCGACCGATGCCATCCGGCAGGCGATGCTCTGGGTGGGGATCTGTGGAGGTATTGCGGGACTGGTTGGGGGGATCGCGATCGCGCGGAGCATTGGACAATCGGTCGTGCAACTCGATGTCAGCGTGCGGGGGGCGGCTGATCGTCTTCAAGATGTCATCGGCCCCGTGAAGATCTCGCAGCGTAATGGGTTTCGTGGGTTAGAGGCTGGTCTGCGACAATTGGAAGATCACATCTCGACGCTGGTCGAACGGTTACAGCAACGCGAACTCGAAGTCTTGCGAAGCGATCAACTGGCTGCGGTGGGGCAACTGGCGGCTGGCGTTGCTCATGAACTTCGCAATCCGCTGATGCCGATGAAAATGCTGGTTCAGGCGGCGGTGGAACGGGCTGATGGCATCGGATTGTGTGGCCGACCATTGCAGGTTGTGGAAAAAGAGATCTTGCGGATGGAGAAATCCATTCAGGACTTTCTGGACTTTGCCCGGCCGCCATCTCTGGAAATCATTCGGTTCGACTTGCGAAATACGATCGAACAAACGATCGATCTCGTTTCGAGTCGTGCCGATCAGCAGCAGGTCGAGATCTTCGAAGAAATTCCGAATGGACCGGTTGTTTTGCAGGGCGACGCGGCGCAGATCAGGCAAGTACTCTTGAATCTGCTGCTCAACTCGATGGATGCACTACGCGAAGGTGGTTTGATCGAACTGCGCGTCACCTGCGATTCACCGCCAATTGCCGATCATCGGAATGGCCTTCCCAACGGGACCAGTTGGGTGGCGATTCACGTGCGGGACTCGGGTGCTGGACTTTCGAAGGAAGTATTGGATCGCGTCTTCGAACCATTCATGAGCACAAAAGAAACCGGGACCGGATTGGGACTCTCCATCTGTCGGCGAATTGTCGAGGCACATCAGGGTATCATTCGCGCTGCGAATCATCCTGGTGGTGGCGCTCTGTTCTCGGTCTACCTGCCGGTCCCCCCCTATCCTGTTAAAGAGATGGAGCGACTCTCATTGGTTGCCGCCGATAGCTAACCGATTGCATACTCATTTAACGTCTCTCATCGCCGAACAATCGCGACGAATTGGATATGGAGTAACCAGGTGATTGAATCTCATGAAACGACTGCTGCAACCAATGGGACCTACGGCTGGTCCAATATCTCGACCCTGCTGGTGATCGACGACGAACCCAATATTGTGTTTTCAATTAAAGAGACGCTCTCGTCATCTCAGATTTCTGTGATCTCAGCCGCCACGGCTCGGGATGGAATTGAACTTGTCCGCACGCGTCGTCCTGATGCTGCGATCATCGACGTGCGACTTCCCGATCAAACGGGCCTGGAAGCGTACGACAAGATTCGTCAGATCGATCCTCGGATGCCGGTCATTATCATGACTGCATTCGCCAAAACAGATACCGCGATCGAAGCGATGTGCCGTGGCGCCTACGAATATCTCGTGAAGCCCGTCGATTTTCGCCGACTCAAGACGGTTGTTCACAAGGCGCTGGAACTCAGCCGCCTCAGTCGCGTTCCGGCTCTCGTGGCCACCGAAGACCCGGACGATCTCTCGGCGGACCGGATTGTCGGCCATTCCCCAGCGATGCAAGAGGTTTACAAAAAGATCGGTCGCATCGCACCGCAGGAATCGACCGTCCTGATTCTGGGCGAGAGTGGCACTGGCAAAGAACTGGTTGCGCGGGCGATTTATCACTACAGCAGTCGCAATCAACAGCCATTTCTGGCGATGAACTGCGCGGCACTGCCCGAGACGATTCTGGAAAGTGAACTGTTTGGACACGAACGAGGAGCATTTACAGGAGCAGATCAGCGGCGAATCGGCAAGTTCGAACAGGTAAATGGCGGTACCATCTTCCTGGACGAAATTGGCGACATGAGTCCTGCCACGCAAGCCAAAGCTTTGCGGCTCTTGCAGGAGCAACAGTTTGAACGAATCGGTGGAAACTCCACCGTGAAGACCGATGTCCGGATTATTGCGGCGACAAATCGAGATCTCAGTCGCGATGTTGAAGACGGCCGATTCCGTCAGGATCTGTTGTACCGTCTGAATGGGTTCACGATCCAGTTGCCGCCGCTTCGCGATCGACTCGATGATATTCCGGCTCTCGTCGAACACTTTGTCAAAGTCTTCAATCGACAGCTTGGCAAGCAGGTTCGCACGGTGGCTCCCTCTGTCATGGAAATCCTGCAACTGCATCGCTGGCCGGGCAACGTGCGCGAGTTCCAAAGTGCGATTCGCTATGCCATGGTCCACGCCACCGGGGATGTGCTGATCCCGGAATACCTTCCCGATTCCTGTCTGCAAAAGTCACACGCTTTCCCGAAGTCGATGGTCGACCCACAGCTGATCGGCCACGATGCATTGGCCAACGTCGGCCCCGATGAACCTTTGTATCCATTCGTCAAATTAATGGACTACGTAAAGCGTCTGCTGGCCGATGGAAAACCCGATGTTTATCGGCATATGATCCACGAAGTGGATCGGCACATGTTCTTCGAAGTAATGAAGCACTTCCGCGGAAATCAACTGCAAGCGGCTGAACGACTGGGAATCTCGCGAATGACCTTGCGATCCAAATTGAGATCGCTGGGGATGATTCAAGATCGCAGTCAGCCCTTGTCCGACGATGTGGAGCACTAACCGGGATGATTCGCGGCCCGATCGCTGCCTTATCGGCCGTCATTCCCGCCTGCGCGGGGACGACGGTGCAAGGAGGCGAAATCACGGCCGAACAGGTTGAGTCCAGGCTCGCTCGAATTCACCCGCTGCCGAAGGGTTCGGGTGTTTTCTCGATGAGGTGATTCGCGCCCGCACGTATAGCTCATCGCCCGTGAATTCGTAGCTGGCGGATATTCCGTCCACCGTTTTCAGTTTTGCACCGATATCCTCGGAGTAATTGCGTGTGACGGGCAGCTTCCGACCCATCTTGTCGCGAACGGGCTCGCTGTCGCGATTGAAATCTTTTTTCGTTCCGATGAAATCGATTTGATAAGTGGCATCGGGATCCGGCCGAACCGTCACACTTAGCGATGTGGATGTCGCCGAAACCTCATCCAGAGTGACACCTGACGAGGCGTAGAAGCGGCCCGCCTCCATGCTGGCAATCAGTGCTTCGGGAGTGAGCTCGTCGGCCAGTACCATCACCCAGCCGCGCCCCGGTTCGCTGGCGCGACTTGGGATACGGTGATAATTGTGCCCGTCATCGGTTCCCAATCCGTACAGCAGCGGTAGATCGAATTCGACCAACAGCATCGAATTAATAATTTCCCAGATCCGTTCCGTAGATGTATGCAGAAAATCGCCGCCGTTGTGGACGCCTGGATGTCCGTTGTAGACCTCGAAGAAGTTTTCGCCGCGCACGCGCATTAAATCTTCAGCAGCGACACCCCACCCAAAGTTCGGATGATTCAGGTGGACAATCATCGACTGTCCCGTTCGCTCGCGTTGAGCGATCACGGCATCGACGTTTTGCTGAATTACCTCATGAACGCTGTCTCCCCCGCGTGGTGCGACGACCTCGCGAACGTTGTGAACATTCAAGTGAATCGGCTGGGGACCAAACTTGTCCGAGATTTCTTCCCCTTGAATCAACAGGAATTTTCCTGGCTCCGCCATCTTCTGAACGACTTCGTCGAATCGCTTCAATCGAATTTCCTGTCGGTTGTCACGAACGCGTTCCTCGACCCATCCGTCCGGAAATTTCTCCTTGAGCCGATCGAGCGCCTCACGGCCGAACTTGGCCTTTTCGATATCAAGCCATCGCTCTTTTGTGGCCAGCGTGTTGTGGTCAGTGAAGCACAGGAAATCGTATTGATGGTCTCGATACCACAGCGCAATCGATTCCAGATAGTCGTCCCCGTCGCTCCAGTAGGAATGAGTGTGCAGGTTTCCGCGATACCATTTCAATGGGCCGGCGGCCCGCAGCGTCTCTGCAGAAACAGTTGAAGCGGCCGGTCGTCGCGAAAAAACGATCGCAACGACCATGAAGATCATAGCCAGCGAACTGATCAGTATGGACCGAGAGCGCGGGGGCATAGTGGCCTCTCGTCGCAATGGAGGAGCTGAAACAGGTGATGATTCTGGAGTCTAGCGTTCCACATCTGCCACACTCCAGCATTCCGATGGTTTTTCACGTATTTCTTGCAATCCGAATGACGTTTCTCTGCGTTCCCGAGTGTGTCAGGCCATAAATTGAACTGTTGGAGAACTGCATCGAGGCAATTTGTCGAAAAATGGCCTTTCGTGGTTGAGAATTAGTCAACCACCGACGTATGGTTCTTTTACGGAATAGAACTGAGCGGGGTCACAAGACCGCGTGTAGAATGGACTGATTGACGGCGTTCGGGACGACTCGAACCAAACATAAATGGGAGTAATGAGATGCGTAGTGGTAATCCAGTTCTGAATGCTTCGAAATTCGAGTCGATGGCCGCCGATTTCTCCGGTGGCTCAAACACGATGACGATTCGCGGAACCGCAACGAAGACGTTGATTCTTCTCGGGTTATGCACCGGCATGGCCTCGCTGACATGGGGCATGGTTCAAGGTCAAAACGCCCAACAGGCGATGCCTTGGATGATCGGCGGCATGATTGGAGCGTTAGTGCTGGGGTTGGCGACATCCTTTGTCCCGAAGTGGTCGCCTGTTACCGCTCCGCTCTATGCCATGGCGGAAGGCCTCCTGCTGGGTGGAATTTCGGCGATGTTTGAACGCCAGTTCCAAGGGATCGTATTTCAGGCTTTGCTGGCCACGTTTGGAACCACGTTTGCCTTGCTGATGGCCTATCAAACGGGGATTGTGAAAGCCACCGAAAACTTCAAGCTCGGCGTGATCGCGGCCACGGGCGGAATTGCCATCATGTACTTGGCGATGTTCGTCTTGCGAGCCTTTGGAATCGGCCATTTCAGCTTGGCTGCGATGGGGGGCTGGGGCATCGCCATCAGCGCTGTTGTGGTTATCGTCGCGGCACTGAACCTGGTGCTGGACTTTGACTACATCGAACAGGCCGCTCATCAAGGTGCCCCGAAGTACTGCGAATGGTACGGTGCTTATGGCCTGATGGTGACACTGGTTTGGTTGTACATCGAAATACTGCGTCTGCTCGTCCTGATCGCCGGTCGCCGCGACTGACAGCCGAATTTGGACGACTTTGAATCCTGTGGCTCGGTCGCAACAAGTGGCCGAGCCATTTTTGTTTGATGGCAACCCACTCGTTTTTGACCGTGTCCACCGAAATTCAGCTGGATTCGCTCGCCAAGTGGCGAAATCCCGCCCCGTGATTGTTGCCTGAGCCGGATTCGTCTACGCTTTCGGTCCTTAGAAACCCTAGAATTACCACTGAAAAGCCCGAGGAGATCACTCATCGGAGTCTTTTTATTTGGTCGCTCGTGAAGCGGCCTGCCGACTGTTCAACAGCTTCTCCGGATTTTTGCATGAACCTCGAACTGAATGACATTGCCTCGCAGTTAATTGAAGATGTGACCGACGGCCCGGAAGATCTGCGAGTGGTCCAATCGATTGTCCCCGGTGGCGGTCTGCTGCTGGACTTTGGAGTCGAAACGGAAGGTGGATTGGAAGCCGGATGTGCCCTGGCTTCAATCTGCACGGCGGGCATGGCCGATATCGGCATTACCCCCGGCTTGCTCGGTGATGTGGGCTGGCAGCAGGTCTTCGTTCAAACCGATATGCCGGTCGCCGCGTGCCTGTTCAGCCAGTACGCTGGCTGGCAGATCAATGTCGGTAAGTTCTTCGCGATGGGCTCGGGGCCGATGCGAGCGGCCTTCGCAAAAGAAGCATTGTTCGACAAACTGTGGTATCGCGAAGAAGCCGAGCAAGTGGTCGGAGTCCTCGAAACCGGCAAATTGCCGGGCCGCGAGGTCTACGAGTACATTGCCGAGACAACGAACGTCGAACCCGAGAACGTGGTCCTGTGTGTCGCACCGACTTCCAGCATGGCAGGGAACCTGCAAGTAGTAGCTCGATCGGTCGAGACCGCTTTGCATAAATTGTACGAACTGGATTTCGACGTGAC
>CBIHQO010000160.1:0-10219 GCA_966211735.1 uncultured Schlesneria sp. | reverse complement strand
ACCGCGCAATAAAGCGGCCTGACCATCAGGCGCGCTACGCTCGACCCAGGGAAGGGAGCAGATCCCACGTGGCATAACCAATTGTCCGGCGGCTGTGCCATAGGAGTCGCTTTTTCCCAGTGCTTCTAATTCCCCCGTTGTCGGTCCAAAATAGCCAGCGTGAGCTTTCTCAAGCCGGATTGATGGGCATTCGAAGCTCGCCTCGTGGCGGTCAGATTTTGATCGGTCGCATTCTCGCCCCAGCGGACTACACGCGCTCCGACTGTCAACGAATAATGAGAGGATGGGGACCGCATTGTCGACCAGGGAAGCGACGCAACCTGACCGGAGGGACTTAGAATGAATCCCTCGGATAATCGGATTTCTTTATCAACAGGTTGCGCTTTTCAGTCAAACTCCTGGTCTGCAACTGCGTAGATTTGATTAGAGATTTGTTACGAGAAAGGACGCTGACTCCTACTCGCCGCAGCCTGCGAAGAAGCAATGGTTGCGAATATCAGTCAGCGGTTCAGACGTTCGCTTACGGTCATCAGGGCGACCCGCACAGAGAACGCGAGAGAAGCAGGGGAGGTCATGATGGTATCTCGACTCGTTCGCAATTGTGGTTTGGCGCTCGCGATGGTCTGCGCAATACCCGGTTTGACGCTCGCACACGGTGGTGGTGGCCACGGTGGCGGCGGCGGGCATGGGGGAGGCGGAGGCCATGGTGGCGGTGGTGGACATTTTGGAGGAGGCGGCGGCCACATGGGCGGTGGCGGCATGCACATGGGCGGCGGCGGTATGCATATGGGTGGCGGTCACATGGGTGGCGGGGCCATGCATATGGGCGGTGGCCACATGGGCGGTGGTGGTATGCATATGGGGGGCGGCAATTTGGGCGGCGCTCGCATTGGCGGCGGCGCGATGCATATGGGCGGTGGAGGCATGGGGGCCGGTCGTATTGGCGGCGGCGGGATGAACCACGGACTCGGTGGCTCGAACATTCACAGTTTGGGCGGAGCACGAATCGGTTCCAATGGTGGAGTCGGCCGCGCTGGCGGTTCGTTTCTTGGGAACCACGGCAGCATGGGAAATGCTGGCGGCTTGCGATCGACAAATTTGTCGCACATGAGTGGAGCGAACGGTCTCAATCGCGGGGGTTCGTTCCTGGGTAATCATGGATCCGTTGGTGGCATGTCTGGTGCCAGACTGTCGACCGCCATGCATAACGGAAATAGTGGCTCGTTCCTCGGTAATCACGGAGGCATGGGCGGACGCGGCGGGTTGGCCTTGGCCTCTCATAGCGGTGCCGGTGGATTCGGAAACCACGGACTTGGCGGAGTCGGCGGCAACTCATTCGCAGGTCGCCACGGCGGTTCGTTCAATGGTGCCGGCAACGGTAATCGATTGAACAGCACCAGCTTCAACCGAGTGAACAACACCAACGTCGTCAACAACTCGTTCGGGCGCGGTGGTAACTGGGGTTACGGTGGCTATGGCGGCTACGGTCGCGGCTATGGTGGTTACGGCGGCTACGGCCGAGGTTACGGATACGGCGGCTACGGAGGATATGGCCTCGGTCGCTACGGCTATGGATTTGGGTATCCCTACGGTGGCTACGGTTATGGTGGTTACGGCTATGGACGTGGCTTCGGCGGTGGCTTGTTAACCGGCCTGCTGTTCGGCCTTGGTTATGGTGGCTACGGATACGGCGGTTACGGTGGCTATGGCTACGGTGGGTACGGCGGATATGGATACCCTGGTTATGGCTACGGGTATGGTGGCTACGGCTATCCGTCATACGGATACAGCAGCTACGGATATGGTAATGGATACGGATATGGCAGCAGCTACGGCTACACCCCGTATGCCACTGTCGTATACCCAACGCCAGTTGTGGCTGCTTCTGTCGATCCTTCATCCACGACTGTCGCAGCAACCACGCCAAGCAATACCTCGACGGCGGCGAACAACTTTGCCGAACAGGGTGAAGCCGCGTTTAAGAATGGCGACTACAACGCCGCTGCTTACTCACTGCAGCACGCAGTCGTCGATAATCCAAGCCCCGTTTTGATCTTGATGCATGCTCAGGCCCTGTTCGCAACCGGCAAGTACCCGGAAGCCGCAGGGGCGACGCAGGCCGCGATGAGCCAACTGCCGAAGGATCAATGGGGAGTCGTGGTGAAGAACTACAAAGAGCTGTACGGCAAAGTGGGCGACTACACGAGCCAACTGCGAGGTCTGGAAACGGCTGCCAAAGACAAGCCCAGTGATCCAGCCTTGCGATTCCTGTTGGGCTACCACTACGGCTACCTGGGATATCCTCAGCAAGCCGTTGACCAGTTGAATCAAGCTGTTTCGCTGTCGGCTCAGGACGAAATGGCCAAACAACTGCGAGACGAAATGCAATCCAAGTTGCCGGGCGCAGCGGTCACGGTTCCTGTTCCATCCGCGGTTCCTTCAACTCCGGTAGTCCCGCCATCTCCGACGCTGACGCCACCCGCATCGGCGGCATTGAAGAAGTTCGGGTTGAACCTGTCGGCGCGAATGCCGAATGGAACGGCTCGATCCCTCTCAGGAGTATTGGCAAGCTAGTTGACTCATCGATTGACCTTCGTTGGCTGTTCGAGCAAGTATTGGACTCTCCGCTTGTTCGAACGTGCTAACGAGGGGTCTCCCCAGCCCGAGGCACCGGTGATGAATTTCATTGCCGGTGCCTCGAGTTTTTTGGTGCCCGTAGGCCCAGGTTGCCAAGACCTTTGGGGACGGGCGTCATTCGAGGTCGTTTGAACATCGACTTCGTCCAATCTCTCGACGAGATTCGCGACAGGATCTACGACTTCAAGTCGAGTTTCACTTCGTTGGTACCGCTCGTGATCTTGCTCGTCAAATCGGTTGTTTCCGGGGCTCGGTACTTCTCAGGCACCTTCGAGACCGGAGGGGTGGGATTGTCTGGCGTGGGTGTCGGGGGGGTCACGCTCACCTTATATGTGCCGGGAACCATTCCGCCGGTCACGACGAACTTGCCGTCGGCGACTTTGGCGATCGCGGCGTCACCCGTCGCGGCGGACGAGAAATTGACGACGCCTTCCGGCAACGCTTGGCCATCGAGCGTGACGATTCCGCGGACTGTCGAAGGTGCAGTGGGACGGGAAGAATCACCGCATCCGATCGTCGCCAACAGGCACAAGGCAGAAGCACACCAAGTCAGGCTCGAACTCTTCATTTTGTTCTCCAGACAATGTATTGAAAAATAGGGTTCCGCGGGTTGGGTCTTCCCTGTTGAGCCGCAGATTAGAATTCGCCCAGCGGAACGCCATCGTTTCGCGAACACAGATTGACGAGGGTATTGAAGTCGACATTATTCGAGAGAAATCGGACTGAACCGTCGGCCAACAAGCCATGAATTCCACCGGTGTGGAACGAGTTGATCACGGTGTTCGCATCCCAGGGATTATCAGACCCTCCCGCCGTCGTCGGGGAGTTGATCTTGTACTGCACACTGGTTACGCCGACGCTCCAGGAATCTCCCCCAGCGGGATTCGATCCGGTAACCGCATTCGAGTTGTTGAAATTGGCTCCGGTGTATCCGCCGTAGTATCCGTTGCGGATATCCTGCGTGCCGATTTGACCAGATTGTTCTGCCACCATCATCGTGTTGGATGTGCCATCGATCGCATCCCGCATCCGAGTCAGCTCATTGACCAGTAGCATCCCGTTGTTCGTGTAGAATCCACCGTAGTTACTGGCCGAGCCGACGACACGTCCCGCGACATCTGGATAACCACCCGCGATACCAACGTACATGGGTGTCTGGATAAACAGACCATTGTTCCCCAGGTTCGCACAGGGGTCGAGCGGGCTGGATGGACAGACGTATCCCGACAGCACCTTGCGAGACAGCGCCGTCGTATTGGTGTTCGCCCCACTTCCTCCGAATGCCTGCGTATAGTTCATGGCATTGTACAAGGGCGCTTGGTCGAAATACGGGAAGATCTGCAGTCGCCAGTTGGGAATCATCATCGCATTCTGGTTCAGACCAAACGATCCCGGCGGCCAGCAAGAGAAGGTACTTTCGTAGTTGTGCAGAGCCAGGCCGATCTGCTTCATGTTGTTCTTGCACTGCGTTCGCCGAGCTGCTTCACGGGCCTGCTGAACGGCCGGCAACAGCAACGCGATCAATACGGCGATGATGGCGATTACCACCAGCAGTTCGATGAGCGTAAATCCTTTACGAAGAGGTCGATTCATACCATTCCTTCCGAATAGCGATCAAATAAAATAAGAAGACGTGATGAACGTGAAGTCTGATGGATGGCTGGACACCGTTCGCCGTGAGCTAACGCAAGTCGCGTGCCTGCTCTTGTCGCATGTTCTGCGAACAATCGACGTTCAATGTCGGCATCGCCCGGGATGGGGCCGAATGCGCTCGCTTTTTCCGCATGCGACGACAGTCCCTTGCCCTACAGTGATCGATTCGTTTCATATCGCGTCGCGACCTTGCGCAAAGTACAACGAGTTGTGAGAATCCGAAGCTGCCCGCAATCGTTGCAATTTGAGAATTGCATTCGCGGAGGCCAGCGCAGCGCCATGGCAAGCCTGTTGCGCGTTCACGCAAAGACTGATCCAGCCGTGCGGGTGATCTGGGTCAGGCGATGAACAGGGCTGAACCTTGTCGACGCTGGGGTCTGCAATAGGGTGACGTTTCCGATTTAGCTTGCAGCCCTCACCAGCAATAAGAAGCCTGTCGTGGGGATATCGCCGCGCTTCATCTGATCGGGACCTAAATGAAGTCATCCCAGTCCGGCGTTATGAAAAACACCGGACTGGGAGACGTGGGCAACCTGATTGACGCTTGGAGCACAAGCATCAAGGTCGGAATGTTGGGCGAGACCGCACATCGATCTCTCCCAACCATTTCGCGTTAGAAGTCTCCCATCGGAACGCCGTCATTTTTCGAGCACAGATTCACCAGGGTGTTGAAGTCGACATTGTTCGAAATGAACCGCACCGAACCATCCGCCAACAAACCGTGAATGCCGCCTGAGTGGAATGAATTGATGACCGTATTCGCGTCCCAGGGATTGTCGGAACCGCCTGCGGTCGTTGGAGAGTTGATCTTGTATTGCACACTCGTCAGGCCGACGCTCCACGAATCTGAGTTATTGGGGGTCGAGCCGCTCACCGCACCTCCGAAGCTGGTGCCGGTGTAGCCACCATAGTAGCCGCTACGAATATCCTGCGTTCCGATGCGTCCAGATTGTTCGGCCACGATCATGACGTTGGATGTTCCGTCGACGGCATCGCGAATCCGTGTCGTTTCGTTGTGCAGCAGCAGCCCGTTATTCGTGTAGAAGCCACCGTAATTACTGGACGATCCCACAACACGTCCCGCGACATCGGGGTACCCGCCAGAGATCCCCACGTACATCGGGGTCTGGATGTGTTGCGAGTTGTTAGTCAGGTCAGCGCAGGGGTCCAGCGGACTGGAAGGGCAGACGTAGGTTGCTAACACCTTGTTCGACAACGTCGTGGTGTTGGTGTTAACTTGGCTTCCCATGAATGTCAGGGTGAAATTCATGCTGTTGAAGAGCGGTGCCTGATCGAAATACGGGAAGATCTGCAATCGCCAGTTGGGGATCCGGTCCAGCGGATTGAATGAGCCGATGGGCCAGCAACCGTAAGTCCCTTCGTAGTTGTGCATGGCCAGGCCGATCTGCTTCATGTTGTTCTTGCACTGTGTTCGGCGAGCCGCCTCACGCGCTTGTTGGACAGCAGGCAGTAACAATGCGATTAGGACCGCGATGATGGCAATGACCACCAATAGCTCGATCAGTGTAAATCCCTTGCTAACACGTCGACGCATACAATTCCTTCACGAATACGGAGAAGAGAGGAAGCGAAACGAATGAATTACGTCACCCGAGGGGGCGATCTGATAGCAGTTTGAGTGACGATCAAGATGTCGGTAACGTCACTGCTGCAATGCAACGCAACTCATATGCCCAACAAGGTCACTCACTTTCATGACACCTGGACTGCATCGCCTGCGTGACAGCGCATCGGGCAGAAAACGCTCGTGCAACGGTGCGACACGAATGGTTCGGCGTCAGTTGGAGGTCATCTGATTCATATTGCTTCGGTATTATCCACAAGGTTGAAGCCCCTTGTGAGAATCCGAAGCCTGTTGTCAGCGTGGGAACGCGACGAACGCGATTGCAATCACACGCATATCGCGACAGCAGATCTGTTGCGCGCTGATGCAGCGATCAGTACACGCGTCGCCTGGCGCTATTCGGATATGCGAACGACCGCAACTATATCCGTGGGGTTGTACCGGTTTACGTCGTCACTAGTCACCAACCTCACCCTGCGATATTTCCGTCAAAACCCTCACCCCCGTTTAACGGTGTGAGGGTCGTCGGCAACGCTGGCGAGTTCAATGCAACAGCAACAGTCGCTCTGTCAGGCTCAGATTATTCGCAGCTTGATCGCAGCTTTCTGTCGTCATTCCCGCCAGCCGCAGACGGATGAGTTTACTGCCTGTGCGGGAATGACGATTGTGCAATGACGCTTAACGATCTCAGGCTCGAACTGGCAATGCGCCAGCCGCGAATAGTCCGCCTCAATGGCACGTTCAAGTGAACGGAGAGGCACTCTCTGAAGACAGACGAGCTTAGAAATCGCCCACTGGAACGCCATCGTTTCGCGAGCACAGGTTGGCCAAGGTGTTGAAGTCGATGTTGTTGGAGATGAACCGCACCGACCCGTCAGACAGCAAAACGTGGATGCCGCCCGTGTGGAACGAATTGATAACGGTGTTGGCGTCGTAGGGCTTATCGGAGCCCCCGGCGGTTGTGGGCGCGTTGATCTTGTACTGCAGGCCAGACAAGCCGCCACTCCAGGAATCAATCCCGGCAGGGTTCGAAGCCGTGACGGCACCGGCGAAATTGGTGCCCGTATAGCCACCATAGTATCCGCTGCGAATATCCGAGGTTCCAATCTGGCCCGACTGTTCTGCAACCATGATCGTATTCGATGTTCCGTCGACCGCATCGCGCATGCGCGTCAATTCGTTATGCAGCAGCATCCCGTTATTGGTGTAGAAACCACCGTAGTTGCTGTTTGATCCCACGGTGCGCCCTGCCACGTCGGGGTAGGCTCCCGAAATACCGACGTACATCGGGATCTGAATAAACTGCGTGTTGCCCCCCAGGTTGGCGCAGGGATTGAGAGGACTTGATGGGCAGACATAGGCCGACAGCACTTTGTTCGACAACGCTGTGGTATTCGTGTTGACCGTGCTTCCTGCGAAGGACAGCGTGAAATTCATGCTGTTAAACAGTGGCGCCTGATCAAAATACGGAAAAATCTGCAGGCGCCAGTTGGGGATCATGAAGGCATTTTGTGACATCCCGTACGATCCGATCGGCCAGCAGGTGTACGAGCTTTCGTAGTTGTGCATGGCCAGGCCCAACTGTTTCATGTTGTTTTTGCACTGTGTTCGCCGAGCCGCCTCACGGGCTTGCTGGACGGCGGGCAACAGCAACGCAATCAGTACGGCGATGATGGCGATCACCACCAGCAGTTCGATCAACGTAAAACCTCTACGAAAACGACGACTCATACCATTCCTTCAAAAGAAATCCACAACCGTGATTTACCAGACGGCGGACGAATACGAAGCCAGCCGGGGCGAAGGAAAGTGCAGCGGCGATTCACGCCTTTTCGAAGGGTCTAGATATCTGATCCACATGAACTGCGGATCACCTTCGTGTGCCGAACTTAGAGAGAGTGATGGCCCAATTTTGGAGAAAGCAACTCGCGTGCCCGTTGTCATTGACGGATGGCAAAAAGGGACTTTCAAGAAGTCGCTGGTGTCCGAAAAGTGGCTTTTTCGTCACCCTACCACCCGCCCTGCGGCGAGAGGACCACTCAAACTGTGTTCAAAATGCGTCGAATGACCGCCAGCTCAGGTATCGTAGTGTGAGAATCCGAAGCTGCGGGATTGTACTTGGCAATCGAGCAACGGGGTGATGCCGAGACGCGTGCCCCTCGTGCAGCGATGTCGCGCGTGGATGCAGGCAATTCATTTCTGCTCGCAATGGCGCCTTCCGCGAAGCGAAAAACTTACGGCAACCACAGCGGGGCGAGCAGTTTGTTGATGCGACAGACCGCCTAACTCGATCCGCGACATTTCCCTCGATATACTCCGCAGCACTGATTCCATGGCGGCGATGGGACAGGCGTTCGTCAATCACGTTGGCAGGGAAGGCATACCGGGATGGCCAAAGAACAGCTCTCGTTTCACGACAAACTTTACGCTCTTGCCAGGAATTACTGGTGGTGCTGGCAACCGGAAGTGGTTTCGATCTTCCAGGACTTGGATCGCGTCCGCTGGCGGCAGCTCGATCACAACCCGATTTTGCTGCTGGATGAATTCACGCCCGAACAACTGGAAAATCGCGGGCGCGAGGCTGTCCTGCATTCCCGCGTGAATTACGCCTATCGCCGGTGGGTGGAGTATATGAACTCCAAGCACACCTGGGGCGATACCCACGCCGGTGTGCTGGGTCACAATCCCGTAGCCTATTACTCCGCCGAATTCGGCATTCACGAATCGCTGCCAAACTATTCTGGCGGCTTGGGCGTCCTGGCTGGCGACCATCTGAAAAGTGCGTCGGACTTGGGGATTCCCCTCGTCGCCTGTGGACTGTTCTACCAGGAAGGCTACTTCTCACAGCAGATCGACGAAACCGGTTGGCAGCGCGAAGTCTATCCATACGTCGATAATATGCGCCTCGCCGTGAAGCAGGCTTGTTTTCCGAATGGAGAAAAGGTCATCGTGCAGGTGGACACCCGCAAGGGGCCCATTTTTGCGCAAGCCTGGCAAGCTGATGTCGGACGCATCAAGCTGTTCCTGCTCGACTGTAACATCGAACAGAATTCGCCCGAAGATCGCAAACTGACCGCGCGGCTGTACGGCGGCGACCAGCGAATTCGAATTCGACAAGAATTGCTGCTGGGTGTCGGGGGCACGCGTTTGCTCACCGCGTTGGGCTATGAACCCAGTGCGATCCACATGAACGAAGGTCACTCGGCGTTTGCTCCGCTGGAATACATCCGGATGCGGATGGTCGAAGATGGCCTCTCGTTCGACGAAGCGTCGCGGAAGGTGGTCTGGCACTGCTGCTTCACCACGCATACTCCCGTTCCGGCCGGTCACGACCGGTTCGACTGGAACCTGTATGAAGAGCACTTGGGCCCCATCGCCGATCAGCTCGGCCTGGGTGCGGCGGGACTCGTCGGACTGGGGCGAGTCGACCCCAACAACCAGCACGAATCATTCTGTATGACCGTGCTGGCGTTCAAATGCAGCCGTCGGGCGAATGCCGTCTCCAATCTGCATGGCGTCGTCAGTCGACGGATGTGGACTGACCTGTGGCCCTGGCGTTCGGAAGAAGAACTGCCGATCGGTCACATCACCAACGGAGTGCATGTTTCCAGTTGGCTGGCTCCGCAAATGCGATCCTTGTACGACCGCCACCTGCCATTGGAGTGGTATCTGAAATCAGGCGAGCCTGAAGTCTGGGCCGGATTCGACGATGTCACCCCTGGTGAGTTGTGGGAAACGCATCAGTCGCTCAAGAACCGGATGATCAACTTCGCCCGTGGACGGATGCAACGACGGGCCGAGCGAATCGGGGCTACGGCCGCGGAGATCGCCGAAATCCAGACCTGCCTGAATCCCGAAACGCTGACGATCGGTTTCGCTCGTCGATTCGCTCCCTATAAGCGAGCGGATCTCGTGTTGCGCGATATCGAGTTCCTCGGGCAGATCATTGCCGACTCGAAGCGTCCGGTCCAATTCATCTTCGCCGGAAAATCGCATCCAGCAGATGACAATGGCAAGGCGATTCTGCAGCGGATCTTCCGTTTGACTCAGGAGCCGGGCTTCAAGGGACACGTCGTCTTGTTGGAGGACTACGACATTAACCTGGCTCGCCATCTGGTGCAGGGGGTCGATGTCTGGTTGAACAACCCACGTCGTCCACTGGAAGCGTCGGGCACCAGCGGCCAGAAGGTGGTGCTCAACGGCGGCTTGAACTGCTCGATCCTCGACGGTTGGTGGGCGGAAGCCTTCGACGGACAGAACGGCTTCACCATCGGCAGCGGGCGATCTCACGTGAACCAGGATGTCCAAGATGATCGCGACGCCAAGGCGCTGGTCGTCTTCACG
>CBIHQO010000159.1:0-10302 GCA_966211735.1 uncultured Schlesneria sp. | reverse complement strand
CGCCGCTTCGACTGCGGCAGTTGCTTCTTTCCAGCGACCTCGTTCGAAGTGCAATTGCGCGAGTAAGGCGTGCAGGGATGCGACCTTGGGATGTGTTTTTAAGGCCGCGGTCAGAAACTCCTCGGCTGCTGCCAGTTGCCCTTGCGCGTGAAGGGCAGTGCATCGAGCCAGCGTCAGTGCGACGACATCAGGATCCTTGGCTTTGGCCAACGGTTCCAGGATTTCGAGGGCTTCGTCATAACGTCCGCGCTGAATGTGCTCACGAGCCGTCTGCAACTGCTGATCCGCGTTGTCTTCCGCAGCGGCATCAAGAACGACGAGCCCCGCAAAGGACAGGACCAACCCGACAAACAAATACTGCTTCATGTGACTATCCGCCAGGCAATGCGGCCACTGATTTTCGATCACTGATGCTACTGTAACCTCTGCGGCAGCGTAGTGTAATCGAACTCGCGGCTGCGTCCGACACAACCTCGCGGGTGAGGGGAAGTTTAAGTTGCGTTGGTTTGTGGGAGGATTGAGTACGCAGTACTGAGTGCGGAGTACTCAGTCAGTGTCAATCTTGTGTGATCGAATCGCATTGGGCCGCATGACACAACCTCCAAACCGAGCTATCGGCGTGAACTTCTGTAGGACGGAATTGCAATCCGTTCGTCAAGAAGCCAATTGGGACTGATTGCAAATCCGTCCTACGAATGACCATGACAACCTCTGATCGAATGTGGCATGACACAATTCCGCAGCCGTGGCTGCGTGGGAGGGTTTTCAACGCCAAGTCGCAAAGGCGCGGAGACGCAAAGAAGACCACATTGCTGCATGACACAACCTCCGATTGGGGCAGGTAGTGCAAAGGTCCGCTTGCACCGAGTTGAGCTCTGTGGGGATTGTTGCGCATGGCGGGGCGGGCTCCCCCTTCGAGCTTGTCTCGATGGATTTGGGCCTGTGCACTACTCAGAAACAACTGGCGCAAACGCATCTGATGTCGTGCACAAGCGCGAGAACCACCGAGATGAACTCGGTGGCGTGAAAAAATCACACGATCTCAGTACAGAGTACTCAGTATCATGGGCTGCATGACACAACCTCACTATACCATGGTCGGCCACAATCCTTTGTCAAAGAATAAATGGACTCGGCTGGTCATGGCGAGAGGTGACTGGCGATTGGAGCCAAAGCGGTGTCGAGCCACCGCACTCCAAGGTTCGCTGACGAATCGCATTCAATTGTGAAAGAACAATCCCGCCTGGCGGGCTGCGAACTCGGGTTGTTTTATCATTCGCCATGCCTCAAACGATGAGGGCTGACGGGCATCCAGCTTGTGGTTCTCTTGTGCCATAGAATCGGTGAGTCAGGCAATCCCTAAAATCAGGTATTTGGGGCATTTTATTACCGATTTCTTATCGGCAAGCTGGAGGCTGAATTGGAACGCATAGATGGAGTTCTTTCACCCCCTGACACATTTTCCGCAGGCGGCCTGGATGGAAAGAGAAAACCGCGACTCACTGGGGCTCCAGGTTGTTGACCCCAACCGCCCTGCCGCGATCGATGCAAAGTGAGCAAGGGACAATCGAAGAAATGGTCGGCCTGCTTCGAACGTACAATCTTGCCTGACAGCTTCGATTGCCATTGAATGCGACAAGCCCCGGCGATAAACCGGGGCTTGTTCGTTTTACAGGGAGGCGAATTATGTGGTTATTCCTGCACGGCTGGCGACGAAAAGCGGGGTTAGTCTCGCTGGTGATGGGATTGGTCTGTATGGGCGGGTGGTTGAGAAGTCGACATACCGCTGACGCGGTTAGATTTCCCGCTCGAATGCACAGGACGGAACGTTCCGTTTCAATTGCTTTCGATAGCTTAGGATCGTCAAACGGCTGCCTTGTTTGGGGAAGAGCACACGAAGGTGGGGACTCAGATCCCAATGAGGAGGTTGATCTCGGACCTCCATATCCCACGTGGCGATCGTCTCCGGCTCCTCCTAGTCTTGATCTCCACATCCTTCCATCAAATTGGGTGTGGCGATTTGGTGGCTTCGGTGTTTGGCGCTACGTTGACACGGTCGATGGCGTAACGGAGTCGTCACTGTTTGTTCCTTATTGGTCTCTCACTGTCCCTCTCACTCTGCTCTCCGCCTACCTGATTCTCTGGAAGCCACGGAAGCAGAAAACAGCCGATCAGACCCCGATTTCAAATCTTATTTCAAACTGACCCACTACCGAGAAACGAGGTGAATCGGTCGGCGGTTGCCCGTTTTGGCGGTGGTCGTTATTCTGACGTCTTGGGATCGCGTGGTTAACGATTGGCTGATCACAGGTTACGGCCTTTCGGCGCGATCCGCATGAAGTGACCTTGGAACGAGCTGGGAAACCGCTCTTTATTTTGGTTGGTGGCATTGGCGTGACATCGATTGATGTCGACTGCGGAAGGATTGGCAACATGGGTTTGATGGACGGCAAGCGTGGCCTGGTGCTGGGTGTGGTCAACGATTACTCAATCGCCTGGGGAATCAGCGAGCAACTCTTTAAAGAGGGGGCTCAACTGGGGTTCACTCATCTGCCAGATAAAGATCCTGCCAACCCGAAGATGGCTCGTCGCGTTCGTAAGTGCGTCGAGCAGTTCAATCCGAAGCTGTTCATGCCGTGCGACGTTCAGGTCGATGCCGATATTGACGCGGCATTTGCCGCGGCGAAGGAAACGTTCGGCGAGTTGGATTTCGTCGTCCACTCGATCGCCTACGCACCAATTGACGATCTGAAGGGGCCTGTCTACGCCTGTAGTCGCGAAGGTTTTAAGACTTCGATGGACATCAGTGTTTACAGCCTGATGGCCGTTTGTAAGCGAGCGAAGGAAGTGATGCCCAACGGCGGCAGCATTCTGACGCTGACCTATCTGGGTGGTGAACGCGTCATCCCCGGTTACAACGTGATGGGTCTGTGCAAGGCGGCTCTGGAATCGTCGGTTGGGTATCTGGCTCACGAATTCGGTCAGAGCAAGATTCGCGTGAACGGGTTGAGTGCGGGTCCGATCAAGACTTTGTCGGGTTCGGCCGTGAAGGACTTCGACAAGATGCTGTCGATGTACGATGCACTATCTCCATTGCGACGCAATGTGACCTTGGAAGAAGTCGGCAAGAGTGCCGTCTACCTGCTGAGCGACATGTCGACCGGGGTGACGGGTGAGACGCTGCATGTCGACAGCGGCTATCACGTCATGGGAGCTCCTCCAGGGGACGCCAAGCTGGCTGGCGAGTAATCCGTTGCCAACTTTTGATGATCAATCGATGTCCAGTTCTCCACCGAAGCGCATCGGCATTGCGATTGTCGAGCATGACGGGTGCTATCTGGTGGGGACTCGCGGACCCGACAGCCCGCTGCCCGGATACGCCGAATTTCCGGGCGGCAAATGCGAATTGGGCGAAACTGCCGAAGCGTGCGCCATTCGCGAGACTCAGGAAGAGACCGGGTTACCGGTTGAGGTTGGCCGTCTGATGCTGAGGCGTGAGTACACGTATCCGCATGCGACGGTTGATCTCCACTTCTTTCTCTGCCATCCACTCGATGTGGCAGCGATCCGCGAAAGCCATCAGGGCTTTCGCTGGGTCCCGGCGGGTGAGCTTTCGAGTCTGAAGTTCCCCGAAGCGAACGAACCAGTCATTCAATTGCTGTGTTTGTGCTGAACACGTTCTTCAATCTTCACACTTTTCGACGCCAACCGCTTCGGGAACACGAAGCGGCAGCGGCTGTTTTTGCAGTAGAGCGACGGTCATGGAGCGTACGCACTTAGAAAATCCCCAGGTTGTGCGGGCGGTCGTAGAACTCACGTTTTTCTCACCAGCTCTTCACAAAGTGACGGCATTCTGCGGCGACGCTCACGATGGGCGACTGCTCTCGTTCCGCTGATCCTTCCTGCCGAAATCTTCTGAGGGGATGCCTGTCATGATGCCATTGAAGCGTCGGTGCCGTCGCGGATTCACATTGATTGAGTTGCTTGTCGTGATTGCCATTATCGGCGTTCTGGTAGCCCTCTTACTGCCAGCTGTTCAACAGGCAAGAGAGTCGGCGCGCAGGACTGAGTGCCGGAACAAGCTGAAGCAATTGGGACTGGGGTTGCATAACTATTTGAGTTCCGCGGGTGTGTTCCCGCCTGGTACGGTGAACGGTTCTGCCAATGGGCCCGATGATGCGACAGGCAAGAATGGCAGCGGCTCCCCAGGAATTGGCGGTCCGTGGATTTGTCATTTGCTCCCTTACATCGATCAAGCTCCCCTGTATGGGAACTTTGCCAAGATCGTGTCCGAACGAGCAGAAGCGGTGGATTGGTTTGGGAACGGCACATACGCAGCGACCCCCATCGGGAATACACACCTGGGAATCATGGATTGCCCTACGCATCCTCGGAACGAGGAGCGCCTTTCGAACGGCACCAATATGGAGGACCTGGCTCGCGGCAACTATGCCGCTTGCTATGGCAAATCGACTTACGCTTACGCTAACACGACACAACCTGCCCTGGGCGGCGTGTTCGGAAGCAATTCCCGGAACTCGATGGCCGACATCATGGACGGTTCCTCCAACACGCTGATGTTGAGCGAACTGCGATATCGCACACCAAGCAGCAGTGGTCCATCGACCGCTGATATTCGCGGCACGTGGTCTTACGGTTCGATGGGAGCCAACATCTTCAGTGCTCAGACTGGACCTAATTCCGCCGTCGCCGATCTGCTGTGGGGTTGCCGGTCCATGCCTTCGGAGAACATGCCTTGTGCCAGTACGACCGGTACGACGATCGGAACGGCCTACGCTGCGGCGCGCAGCTACCACACGGGTGGTGTCCATGTCTGCATGGCTGATGGAGCGGTTCGCTTTGCTTCCGAAAACATGGATTTGCAGCTTTGGCAAGCCTTGGGAAGCCGGGGAGGATCAGAGCCGGTTGGTGACTTCTAAACAGGGCCAACCCGTCTTTCTTCGGATCGCACGCGTGTACCGCCAAGGTAAACTTCCAGTCTAAGTGCAATGCATAGGCGACGGGTTGGAAGCCCATCCCACGAAGAAACATCCCATCTTGATCCGGTCGCGTTCACACGATTGCCTTCGTTCAATAAGGATCGCTTGCCATGCGTTTCAGACTTTCCCTCGTCGGGATCAGTCTTACGGCTGTTGTCGTGGGATGCAGTAACTCGGATCGACAGCCTGTCTACCCGGTTCGTGGAACGATCCGACTGGAAGGGCAATCGATGCCGGGTGGGGGCACGATTGCCTTTATCCCGATGGAAAGGCAAAAGGGAAAGACGGCGGGTGGCGAGATTCGTGAGAATGGAACCTACGAATTGACAACTTACTCCACTGGTGACGGTTCGATGGCAGGCTATTTCCGCGTCGTGATTATTCAGTCGACGGCGATGGAACCTCGAGAGGCGATTCCCGATGGGCAACCGATCCCGGAAGGGGGGATGCAGGGGCTCGCTATTTCCCTGGACGATCACATTCCGGCCGTCTATGGGGATCCCGGCAAATCACCATTGCGGGCGACGGTCGAACCAACCAGCAACGTTCTCAATTTTGATTTGCAGCGGAAGCTAGATGTCGGTCCTGGCGAAGGCGCGATGCCACCGGGCGTGGCCGCGCGATTCGAACAGCCGATTTTGATTGCGGCCAGGGCGAAGGGATCACGTGACCAAACAGCGTTATCGGGTCGGCGTCAGTGACGGCGGTATTGCCTGCAGAAATAGACGGGCCGAGTCAAACGGCGATGCCGTTGCGGAATTGGTTGATCTCACCGGCGTTCGATGCGTTGATGGTCGCCAATGTTGCCTGGCCGCTATTTCTCCTGTTGCAGCTTGGCGAAGGTTTCGATGGGCGAGCGGGCCTGCAGTTCTGGCAAGTCTATTTTGTCACGACGCCTCACCGGTGGATCACTCTCGCGTTGGTCTTTCTTGATCGAGAGCGGTTTCGCCAGCGCCGATTTCTGTTTGTGGGGATCCTGGTCGGTGCGATCGCCTTCTGTGCGACTGTCCGGATTACCACCGGCGCGCTGACCTGCCTGCTGACTATTGATTACATCTGGAACGCCTGGCATTTCGCAGCCCAGCACCAGGGGATTTACAGGATCTATGGCCGCTTGACTGAGACCGTTCCGCAAAGGCAAGTCATCGCGGAGAGGTGGCTGCTGCGGTTCTTTCTGTTGTATGTGACATTGCGAGTCGCCATCGCCACGTGGTCCAACACGATGAGTGATTCGGTCTTTGCAATACTCGACTGGGTTGTTCCGGCAGCGCCGCTGGGTCTGCTGGTTCGTGACGTGATAAACTGGACTCGAGTTGCTCGAGGTCGACTGCTCTATCTGGCGAGCGTTAGTTCCCTGTACCTCAGTTTGTTGTGGGCCGTTCATTTTCGGAGGCCCGGTCTGGCACTGGCACTGACCACCGCATCGGCGTTGTTTCACGCGATCGAGTATCTGGCGGTCGTGAGTTGGTCCGTTCGCAAAAGAAACTCGAATCATTCGCCACATTCCGATTGGTGGGCGGTCATCGCCACGCAATGGTCGATTTCCTTGGGGATATTTGTGGTCGTTCTGGGCAGTGGCGCCTGGTTGCTCGATCAAGGCTGGGCGGAGTACTGGCTGTTTCTGAACGTCATCGTGGCGTTTTTGCATTACGCGTTTGACGGTGTGATCTGGCGGCATCGACCGGCACGAACTTCAGGTTGATCGGCAAGCTGAAATGAGTCTTCCACTTCGACATCATCGTGCCATCGCAGATCGTCACATTGTGCCGTCGATGATGGACTTTCTTCGGCTGATGATCACGGCCGTAATTGTCTATTTCGCAATTGGGTCACCGCTGTTTGTAAGAGGGGATGTCGCCTTCGTTTACCTGCTGAGTTCACTACCGCTCGTCGTATCGCTGCGACTAGGGTCTCACCAGACGGTTGTCTTTGCTGCGTTGTTCGTTGGTGCGATGACAGCAGTGGCCCTGATGTACGGTCCCTGGGATCCGGTGACGGCATGCGTACCGTTGTGGATCGTGCGAATTGGTGTCGCGGTTGGCCTGATGACGCCGACATGGCTTCTGTTGCCGACGGCTGTGACAGCCTGGACATTGGCTCCGCCATCGAAACGGGGGGCGATTCTTTCGACCGTGTTCGGGATGCTGGTCATCGGAGTTCTTCCCCTCGTTTATGTCCTGGCCCGATGTCGCCACGAAGCGATCGCTGTCGAGGAACTCGTCGGTCAGTCTCGGTTTGGCGAGGCGCGGAGCAAGACTCGAGATGTCTGCCGGTTGGCGCCGTCGATGATATGGAGATCTCGGCCCTTGAAAGAACTTTCAAGAGAACTTGATCAGCGCGTGAATGCTCTGGAATCTCAAGTGGCCGCGATGCCCCTGTCGATGACGACCGAGAGCCGTTTGCAGCGATGTCGAATTCTCGCGATGTTAGATCGAGCGGAAGAGGCGCTGGCAGAATTGGCGACTCTGGATCCGTCGGACGTTGCTGCCCAAGCAGACGATCTGGCCGGGACAATGCATGAGAACGCCGGTCGGTGGGACGATGCGAGAGCCTTTCATCAACGCGCGCTCGTGAGTTCGAAAAATCAATCTCAGTCGCCGCAACGAGATGCCAGCCTGATTCAATCGGCGTTGCGGTTAGCGTATTGCGAACGAAAGCTGGGGAACTACGAGGTTGCTGAGAGTCACTATCGGGAGGTGCTGGCCATTTCGCCGACGGCGGAAAATCATTTCCTGCTCGCTCAGTTCTACGAGGACATGCAGCAGGCCGGTCAGGCACGCACGCATGCTCGCCAGGCAATGGCGCTTGATCCGCGTCGGTATCAACGAGACGGACAGAAGCTCATCGACAAGTTGACGCTGGGACACTTCGGATGCTTGCAGGTGTACCGAGAGGAATCAAAGTCACGTGCGTCGACAGCATCAAGTGGCATTCCCCAGGACTTGGCCAGCCCCCTGATCAAGTAGCATGTGCGCGACTTGCTGACCGAGCAACTCCGCTTCTGTTGTGGGAGCCGTGGCACTGGCCATCCAGCGGTGTGACCCGTCTTGCGGCAGGATCACGGCTTCGAGTTGAATGATTCCGTCACCTTGAGATGTCGTGGCAACGCCCAGGGGAGCATGACAACCGGCTCGGAGTGTTCGCAACAGGCTGCGCTCCGCGGTTGCGGCGGATAGCGTTGCAGGATCGGTGATCGCCGCGAGGACTTGGCGGACGGTTTCATCGTCGCCACGGCATTCCACGCCGACTGCTCCCTGGCTGACGGCGGGGAACATGTGGGGAGGAGCGAGTTCGCAGGAGATTCGATCGGCCAGACCAAGCCGGGTCAGTCCGGCAACGGCCAGGACCAGAGCGTCGTACTGGCCTTCGTCGAGCTTTCGTAGTCTTGTTTCGACGTTGCCGCGAACTTCTTCGAGGATCAGATCGCTGCGGAGATAGCGGAGTTGTGCTTGGCGACGCGGGCTGCCGGTGCCGACGCGAGCATTCGGGGGCAAAGCAGCTACGGTGGGGGCGGCGGTGCTTCCTTTAGGCAAGACCAATGCGTCTGCCGTGGCACCACGAGCGGGGGTTGCTGCCAGGACCAAGCCCGGAACGGGATCGGTGGGCAGGTCCTTCAGGCTGTGGACGGCGATGTCGGCTCTTCTGTCGAGGACGGCGTTCTGGACTTCGCGCGTGAAGACTCCAAAGTTACCCAGATCGCGCAGCCGTTCGGTCTGATCGCGATCGCCCGTCGTGGAGACGTGGACCAGTTCGACAGTGGTTTCTGGCGAGGCCTTCCGGATCAGATCGGCGATATGATTCGCTTGCCAGAGCGCCAGGTTGCTGGATCGAGTGGCAATTCGAATGGTCTTAGGTGCTGGCAATGGAATCTCTCTCGTGCATTGAAGCACATCACTGATCAAGCTGTCTGGTCGTGGATTGGGGACTTCAAACTCGCGGAGGGCTGACCGCGACCACCGCCACGACGACGCGTTTTGCGCCGGCTCGTTTCAATGCCTTCGCAGCTGCATCGGCGGTCGCGCCGGTTGTCAGGATGTCGTCCACCAGCAGGATGGATTGCCCGTGCAGACTGGACTTCACCACGCGAAACGCATCTTGCTGCTGCTGTCGACGCTGCACGGGTGAGCTTTTGGCCTGCTTCGGAGTCCAACGAGCTTTGGCGAGAATATCGGTCGCCAGCCGCGCCTTCAACCGCGTCGCGATTTGCCGGGCCATTGTTTCGGCCGCATATTGCGATCGGACGAGTCTTTTCAGCCAATGCTCGGGCACGGGAACGATCGCATCAAAAGTTTGCTGCGACAGCCTGATCTGCTGAGCGTCGACCAGACAATTTGCCAACGTTTTGCCGAGCAGGGCGCCCGATGGATTTTTCGCTCGCAGGCAGGCGACTCGCGTTGCATCTCGATAAAGACCCAGACGAATGACTTCATCGAAGGCAAAGCCTTCTCGTTTGCAGAGGATGCAGTGGTCCGTCGCAACGGTAAATGGTCCGACCGGCGCACCACAACGGAGGCAGGCGTGCGCGGTCATCGTCGTCAGTTTGTTGAAGCATCCAGAACAGAAAGCGGGGTGTTGGTCGGCCCAGTCAGAAATGTCGGCTTGGCACAGCAGGCAGGTCGACGGATAGATGAACTCGACTGCGGCTCGGCTCAAAGAGCGGAGCAGAGTCGGGAACGAGGATGTCTGAGTTTTCAGCATCAGTTGGCCATGATTCAATCCGATTCAGCGAATCCGTCATCGACAATACTGCATTCACGAAGTCTGTCGCAATTGGCGATGGAACTTTCTCGTCGACGTCGGTGGCGTCCACAAATTCGCTTTCAAACGCTATTCTCTCGGCGAGTATTCAGTCATCGGAAGGATCGCCGAAGGATTCGGCGAGTTATACCTTGCCCGGTGGAATGTGACGCCGTCGATCGCGGGCGTAATATCGGCGAAGGCTTCATTATTGGCCGCGAGCGGAATAAGACGGGGCAGCATGCGGATCATTATTGTCGGTGGGGGGCTGGCAGGGCTGGCGGCCGCGGTGGCCTTGACCGCACGTGGTTTGAAATGCGTGGTCCTGGAGTCGCGACCGCGTCTGGGTGGGCGGGCGAGTTCGTTTCTCGATCCGACTTCGGGTTCTTACATCGACAACTGCCAGCATGTTTCGCTCGGTTGCTGCACGAACTTCCGGCATTTCTGCGAAACCACGGGCCTGGCGGAATTTTTTCGTACCGAGAAGACGCTGTATTTCGTTGGACCTTCGGGAAAAATTGATCCGTTCTCTGCGAGTTCGCTGCCGGCTCCGCTGCATTTGGCC
>CBIHQO010000158.1:0-10410 GCA_966211735.1 uncultured Schlesneria sp. | reverse complement strand
AGGGCAAGCTGAGTGAACCGAGACGGCTAATTGTCGGCGGAGCAGAATTACGGCTTGGCAACGATCTGACAACTCCTTCGATGATAGACCTCAATGGAGATGCAAAAGCAGACTTGATCATCGCGCACTCGAATCGCCAGATCGCAATGTTTGAGAATAAAGGGACGATGAAAGTTCCACGCTTTGATGCTCCAAAGCCACTCGCCACGGTTCGTGGAGGTGCCTTGCAATTTCCCAAAGAGGCGAGCGTCCGGATTGGTGTGGGCGATTGGGATGGGGACGGAGATGTTGACATCCTGTCGGGTCACAACGATGGCGGAATCACTTGCTATCGCAACGTGGGGACCGCGCGATCGCCGAAGTTTGCCGATGGGGTCCCGATTGAGGCGAATGGGGCGATCATGAAACTTCCTTACAATATGCATCCTTCATTGTTTGATGTGAATCAAGATGGCAATGTCGATGTGGTGTTCGGCCTGAACTGGGGCAATATCGCTATCTGGTACGCCGATAAGCCGAGAATGATCGAGAATCCGGTGGGACAGGGTATGACACTGATCAGAAGACTTTAGTCACCTCTGCTCACATCAGGTCAGAAAATCGAATTGAAGAATATTGGAGGAGACGACGCAACTCCGACTGTCGGCGACTTTGATGGAGATGGGACACCGGACATCGTCTCGGGCGGGACGAAATGTCGTATCGTGTTCCTGCGAGGCGTGCCAGAGAAATCGAAGCCGTCTCCGTAACAGCAATGTCGCACTGATCGACTTTCACGACGCATGAATGAGCCACATAAGGCGTGACAGTATGCAACATACACAGTTCCTCAACGCGAATTGGTTTCGACTTTGCGCTGCCGTTGGCCTTCTGCTGCATCTCAGTGGAGACGGGTTAGGTCAAACCGAGGCGGCGAAGCACCCGATTCCGGCGGTTTCTCGGCAGAGTGAGATTAAGAAGCTGCTCGAAGAGACTTATAGCCTCAAGAAAGCTGATAACGCAGCAAAGAAAGCACAAGCGGCGGCGACATTGATGGAGGCTGTCGAAGGAGGTGAGCTTTCTCCGGACGAAACTTATGTCGTGCTGACGAGTGTGCTAGCCCTGACCAAGGACGCTGGCAAATTCGAAGCTTTTATGGATGCCGTTGACCGACTCGGGAAGACCTTTGAGGGTGATCCGATCCAGGTCCGGCAGAAGCAAGTCGTGGACTTTCTGCAGGACTGCAAGAACGGTGAATCGCTGAAGGTGGCCATTGTTGAGGCGGTCTCGATCGCTCGAGCCGATGCGGCCGAGAATCGGTATCCGGAGGCCATGGCCTTGCTGGCATCTGCCGAGTCGGCCAATCGGCGAACTACCGGCGGTGCCGCCACAAAGCAGGCGATTACGGAAGCTCGTAAGTCGGTTGCGGCCCGCGAAACACAATGGAAGGCCTATCAGAAGGCCAAAACGAATCTGGCCAAGACTCCCGATGATCCCGAGGCCAATTGGACGGTCGGGCGATGGTCCGCCGTTGTGGATAAGAATTGGATGGCCGCACTCCCCCTGCTAGCCAAAGGGAGCAATGCTCAATGGAGATCATTGAGCGCGATGGAAATGAAGACGTCGTCCGAGAACGCCGCCCAGATCGCGGTGGCGGATGGTTGGTGGGACATTGCTCAGACCGAAACTGTCGATGCCAAGCCTGCTCTGCTCCAGCACGCCGGCGACTGGTATTCACGAGCGTTGGCAGGAACGAGTGCTCTACAGAAGCTGCGAATCGAAAAGCGACTGGGGGAGATCGGCGATGTGCCGGCGACCGCCTCTGCGATGTCGACGGCACTCAAACCTGCGGTGGCGTACGAGCAGCCTGTGGATATCACGCCACCTGGCAAGGGCGGTTTCGGCCCAATGGCGGTAACTCGATTCGCAGATTGGGATGCAGACGGTGATCTCGACCTTGTGATCGGCGATGGCGCTGGCTACGTCTGGGTAATGATCAACACGGGTAAAGGCAAGTTGAGTGAGCCCAGGCGACTGATTGTCGGTGGATCCGAGTTGCGAATGGGAGATAACGTCGTCACGCCCTGCGTGGCAGACATCAACGGAGATTCAAGGCCTGATCTGATCATCGCACATTCAGACCATCAGATTGCATGCCTTGAGAACAAGGGCTCAGCAAAAGTTCCACGTTTTGACGCCCCGAAGCAGTTCGCCGCGGTCCGTGGAGGTGCACTGCAACTCGTGAGCGACGCTCGTGGTCGGATCGGAGTGGGTGATTGGGACGGGGACGGCGACATCGATCTTGTTGCTGGGCACTATAGCGGCCCGATTAATTGCTATCGAAACGTTGGCACAGCACGCGTCCCGAAATTCGCTGATGCAAAGCCACTGGAATTCGAAGGCAAAGTCAACAAGCTGGATTACAATGTGCATCCGCTGTTATTTGATGTCGATCAGGATGGCACCGTTGATGTCGCATTCGGTCTGAATTGGGGCACCATCGGCTTCATGCTGGCGGACAGGACTCCCCCCGTCGCGAACGCCGTTGGACCAGGAACGCCTTTGATCAGGAAATTTCTCTGGGCCACCCATCCATCGGGGAATCAAGTCGATTTACGCAAGCTCGCAGGGGACAATGCCACGCCGACCATCGGAGACTTGGATGGCGACGGAACTCTGGACATTGTCTCCGGGGGCGCGGAGTCTGAACTGTGGTTCCTACGAGGAATCGCGCAACAAACGGCTCCGCAGTAGCGGCACTGATGTTTGTTCGATTGCAGAGGCTGAGAACCGATTCCCCTCGGGCTTAGCCGTGGTGCCTGCTCGTCCGATCCCTTTTGTCCGACGCAGGTTGTCGCAGAAATGGCCAAAGAAAGGTCTCTTGTCGTGATCCGTCTATGCGCATCAGGCAACTTTCAATACAAACGCTACCCCCTTGAGGGATGAGGAGGCGATGCCAGGCGACGCGGTGGGACCTCCAAGGTTCAGGGAACGTCGGCCACTCGGACGTTCGACGGGAGTTTGCGATGCGGTTGGATTCGGTGATTTTTGGGGGCGGGGCCGCCGGTTTGTGGTTGTTGGATCGCCTGTCACGCGATGGACATCACGTCGTGCTGCTGGAGGCCGGAGCGCTCGGGGCCGGCCAGACGATCGCCTCCCAAGGCATTATTCATGGCGGCATGAAGTACTCGCTGACCGGGCTGCTGACGCGTTCTGCTATTAGTATTCGCGAGATGCCAGCCGTATGGCGTGACGCACTCTTGGGTCATACCGCACCCAATCTGACGCGCACTCGACTGCGGTCGGACTGTTGCTACCTCTGGCAAACGGACTCGTTCAGTTCACGAGTCGGCATGCTGGGGGCTCGGATCGGGCTGCAGGTGAAGTCGGAATCAATCGAAAACAGCGAACGGCCCGCGGCGCTGGCCGATGTCTTCGGCACGGTCGCCAAGCTGCCGGAACAAGTGATCTGTCCGGCCAGTTTCATGGCGGACCTGGCGAATCAGTATCGCGATCGCATCCTGAAGATTGATGCCAAATCAGGGCTGAAATTTAAACTGGGAAGTCCTGGTGAAGTGGAGTCCATCCGGTTGACCTCGCCGGTGGACGGCAGCAAGTTGGAACTACAACCGCGACAGGTGATCTTCACGGCTGGAGCTGGCAATGCGAAGCTGCGTGAAATGGTGGGGCTGAGCGGAGATGTGATGCAACGCCGCTCGCTGCACATGGTGCTGGCTCGCGGGGCTCTGCCGGTGCTGAATGGACACTGCATCGATGGTGCGAAGACCCGCGTGACAATCACTTCCGACGTTGATGATGAAGGCCGGACCGTCTATCAGATTGGCGGCCAGTTGGCCGAAGATGGGGTGAAGCTGGAACCACTGGCTCTGGCTGAGCGAGCGCGGGCGGAACTGGCCGATGTGTTGCCGAATCTGGATCTGGCCGATGTCGAATGGTCGACCTATCGAGTCGATCGAGCCGAGGGAGCGACCGGCAACGGTTCGCGTCCCGATACGATCCAGGTCTTGTGTGCTGGAAACGTCACGACGGGCTGGCCGACGAAACTGGTGCTGGCTCCGATCCTGTCACAGGAAATCGCCAGTCGAGCGAGTTCGCCCTATGTGTCCGCGGAGTTCGATTCGACGCCACTGGCCAGTTGGCCGAGGCCCGAGGTGGCATCGCTGCCGTGGGAAGAGGTGGATCGGGTCTGGTGGGCGTTGCCTGAGGCGTCGTTCGCGCCGGTGCGTCGCGCGGCGTAGGACGTTGGCAGCCAGTAACCTGATCGCTCGATCTCCCTCGTCATTCTCGCGACTGCGGGCGTGACGAACGTGAGCTGGAAGAGGGACGGATTGCAAATCCGTCCTACGAAGAATTGACCTCACTAGCAGGAGCGATTGGCTACTTTGCGGGTTGCTCAGTGGCCGGCTTCTTGTCTGGGTCGCCGACCCAGAACGAGTGCAGGGCCAGCATGCAGGCTCCGACGACCAGATAGGTGTCGGCGAAGTTGAACGTCGCCCAGTGGAAGCTGTCGTTGAAGAAGTAGAAGTCCAGGAAGTCGCGGACGGCATAGACGGTCTCATGCTTGACGTTCTGCCAGCCATGCAGACCGAGGCGGTCATAGAGGTTGCCGAGCGTTCCGGCGAGAAGCAGGCCGGTAATCGTGGTCAGCCAGCGCGAGGCGATGGCCTGTCGAGTCCACAGGAAGTAGGCGATCGCTCCCAGAGCGACAACGCTGAGCGACGCGAACAGCCAGCTCTTGCCCTGGCCCATGCCCCACAAGGCGCCGTGATTAAACGTGGTTTCCAGTTGGAAGCGGATGGACATGCCGAGAATCTGGCCGTGCCAGACCGGATATGTTCCCTGAGGGCCCAACTGGGCGAAGACCTGCTGTTTGGTCCAGAGATCCCAGGCCAACCCCAACACGGCGATCGCGCCGACGACCAGCAACCGGATCAGACGTGGTTGCTGCACAGTCGAGGGCTGTGTCGACACGTTGGCACCGGCGGCTGTTGAAGACACGGCGTCAACCTGTCGAGCTAAATCGAGATCTGCTGTGACTATAGGTTCTCTTCGCGCTTCCGTTCGCATTCGACGCAATTCCTAGCGTAGGGGATCACCCGCAGCCGCGCCTTCGGGATGAGGGACTTCGACACTGGTCGACCCGCTTCCTGGCAGGCGGAACAGATGCCGTAGGATTCGTTTTCGACTCGCCCCAGTGCTTCTTCGATCTCGTCCAGGACTTCCTGTTCGTTTTCGACTCGACGCAAGGCGAAGTCTTGTTCGTAAGTTTCGGTGCCCAATTCCGCAAGATGAGTCGGCGACTTGGATTCCGAACCGTTTTCGTTCCGATCCAACGCCTCATCGGTCATTTGCTTGACGTCCCCGCGCATTCTGGCACGGATGACCAGCAACAGTCGCTTAAACTCTTCCAACTCAGTTTTTTTCAGCATCGTCGAGGACTTTCAGAGAGGCGGGAATGCTGGATATCGAGCGGCCGAGGGGGCGGGAACATGAAATTATGGGATTCGCAGGATGCTTCGGTCAAGCCCATCAAATCACTGTCGCAAATTGTCGCCACAACCATTGACGGATAAATGCTTTGTGACGGACCATAAACTGCCACTCCCTGACGCGGCGCTGGAATCTACCGTTTCTATAATTTGGCCTGCCTAAGATTTACGCTAAAAGCCCCGGCCACGTTGGCATCGAGATGAGGATTGCTCGATGATCCAATTGTCCCCTTTCTCTGGAGAGCCAAAATGACCGAAACTGCCATCCCTGCCGTCGGAACCAAGGCCCCTTCCTTCGACCTGCCGGCCTATCCCGAGGGGCGGTTCAAATTGAGCCAGTTCAAGGGAAAACAGAACGTCGTGCTGTACTTCTATCCTCGCGATGACACCCCGGGCTGCACGACCGAGGCCTGTGGCTTTCGCGACGGGATTGGGCAATTTCAATCGGCGGAGACGGTCGTGCTGGGAGTGAGCACGGACACGGTGGCATCGCACCAGAAATTTGCCACGAAGTTCTCGCTGCCGTTCCCGTTGCTCGCCGACGAATCCCACGAAGTCGCCGAGAAGTACGGCGTCTGGGTCGAGAAGAATATGTACGGCAAGAAGTCGATGGGGATTCAGCGGGCGACGTTTCTGATCGACAAGGGAGGCAAGATTGCGGCGGTCTGGCCGAAAGTGAAGGTGGAAGGGCACGTCGATGAAGTCGCCGCGAAATTGGCGGAACTGGAGTGAACGCGGGCGGTTCTGGTTGCGAAACAGTCATGCTTTGGTGACTGAGCGGCTCCGCCGACCCAGGTCTGTTAATGGGAGTCCATCGACATGCGCGGCTTGGCAGGAGCCTCGCCCTCCCAAGCTGCAAGTTCGTCGAGCAGTCGCCGAGGGACTCCGATGTCGATGACGTGGACTTGGCCGGTGAAGCTCGCGGCGGGCGGGATATTGAAGCCGGGTTTGAGTGCGACGAAGGTGGCTGTGTTTTGGGCTCGAATGCAGTCACCCAGCGGTTGTCCGGTATCGCAGTCCATTCCGGAAGGAAGATCGACGGCGAAGACTTTTTGTCCACTGGCGTTGATCAGTGCGATGGCCGCGAGGTACGGCTCGCGCAGGGTTCCTTGCGTGCCCGTTCCCAATAGCGCGTCGACGATCCAGTCGGCCCGTACCAGTTGCGACGACCAAAGCGAGTTCAGGCCGTCGGCGGGGGGCTCGATAATTCGCGTTCCTGCTCGCTGCAAGACGTGAAAATTCACGGCGGCGTCGCCAGCCAGACCGCTCGAGGGGACCGCCAGCAGGACCGTCACATCGATGCCGGCGTTTTCGAGATGGCGGGCGATCACGAATCCGTCGCCTGCGTTGTTTCCTTTACCGCAGCAGATCACGACGGAACCGTTGATGCCAAGCTGCTGTAGTAATGCGGCCGCGTTGCGACCGGCATTCTCCATCAGAACGAGGCCGATCAGTCCGTATTCATTGATCGCGCGGCGATCGACTTCACGGGCCTGATCTCGTGTTAGCACGATTGGTCGTAGCGACATGATGGGTCACTGTGGAGGTCTACTCTGTTTCAGTCTTGGAAGCCTTGGGCCGCAGGTCTTCTAACGCAACGCGGATGTTGCGTAGCGTCACCGGCTGCTCGGCCAGAACGCGGCACTCGGGGGTGTCGACGAATTGCGCTTTGATGTCGCGATGTTTTTTCGCGAGGACCACCACTAACGCCGTCCCCGATTTCCTGCAGCAGGTAATCGCTCGCTTGTAGGCGCTGAGGGCATCTTCATCTTCGCCCAATGAATCGGCCATGAGCAGAATGCCCGTCGGAGGCTCCGTTTCGACGCGTTTGATGGCTCGATCCATATCCCTCAGCAGCAGCACGCGATAGCCGTGTTTCGTGAAGTATTCTCGCAGGGAATCCTGCTGTTTCACTCGGTTTTCGACGCACAGGACGGTCGGAACAGAGGGGGTTCGCATGATCGGTGCGGCGGGAGCCTCGGTGCTCCGCTCGGGACCAGCACTTCGTTCCGGCGTCGCGGACCGATCACCGACGATGGGTCGGAGATCCTCGATCAATTCGGTCGGAGTCTGGTAACGAGATTGCGGATGAACCTCCATCAGCCGGTCGATGACAGCAACCACTGCCGGTGGCAATGTCGGATCGACCTGTCGGATCGGGCGGATGTGGCGATAACGGGTCGCCTGCTTTCGCTCGGCGATGTTCTTTGTGGGCGGATATGGAGGGACGCCGGTCAACAGTTCGTAGACCAGGGCACCCAGGAAGTACAAATCGCTACGGGGATCGTTGTCGGGGGCATTGGTACTGCGTTCGAGGGTCGCGTATTCGACGGCGCGATCGACTTCTTCGGGGTCCCCCGATGATCCTGCGTCTTGTCCGGCCAGGCCAAAGTCGACCAGCTTGGCGACTCCCTGGGCACTGAGCAGGACGTTGGTCAGCTTCATGTCGCGATGGGTCAGGCCCAGCTTCAGGGCGTATTCGAGGCCTTCAGCGATGTCCAGCAAATAGCGCATCGCTTCGTCGGGCGAGAACTTCTTGCGAATCTTCAGCAGTTCGCGAAGATTACCCCCTTCGACGAATTCCATCGTAATGTAGTGCTGATTTCCATCGCTGCCCACTTCGTAGATCGGCACGATGTTCTTGTGCTTCAGCCGTTTTCCGAGTTCCCCTTCCCGGCGGAACAGGTTGACCGTGTGCGGGTTTTCGGCCCAGCGCTGCCGCAGCATTTTAATGCCGACCATGGCGCCGTCTTCGACCGAGCAGCCGCGGAAGACGCGAGCGAAGCTGCCGGACGCGTTGCGGTAGAGCAGCTTATAGGGGCCCAGTCGCAAGCCATCCGACTCGCGCTTTTTGAGCTTGGCGATCTGATACGGCGTCAGCAGATGTCGGCGTTCGAGTTCGCCAATCAACGTATCAATGCTGGGCATCTGCCCTTGGATCGCGATCAGACAATCTTCAAGTTGTGCTGCTTCGATGAGCTTGTTTTGAAGCAGGAACGACTGGAATTGCGGCAAAGTGGAAAAAGACATCGGGAGTCAGATGCATCGGCAAGAAGAATGTAATAGTCAGAAACAGTTAGTGCTGGTAGCGCTTACGTGTCGCGTTGAAACATGGGTTAGACCAAGCGGTTGTCTGCTCGCGGGACGCCACAATTAAGGAGGACACGCTCTAGACGGTGACTTCTTTAATGTCGAAGAGGCGATCTAGTTTCGTGAGCGTCAGAACGTCTTTCACGTCGGGCGACGGATTGTAGATTTCCAGGCGGTCGACCCGCTGTCGGATGGAGGTGAGCACTCCCAGCATGCCGCTGGGAACCAGTTGAACGCCGGTCAGGTCAAACGCCAGGACTTTGCAATGATGTTCGGCAATCAGGTCGAGCAACTGCGTGCGGTAGGCTGCGATGCAGACTTCATCCGGGACATCACGTCCGCCAAATCCGACGACGGTGAGTTCACCCGTCTGATAGATTTTCAGCACTGCCGGATCTTCGGGTAGATCCCCCAACCGGAAATCTGAGGCCGGCGGGTCATCATGGATGCTATCGCTCACGGCAAGCTCTCCAAACAGTTCAGCGACGATATGAGGCAAACAGAGATATGAATGCCGCTGGAGACTATAGCCTAACTCGCCGAGCGATTCCATGTTTGCAACGGGCCGCCGGAGACTGACACGATTGAGATAAAGGTCGCCGTGTCCGCTGAATTCAGCAGAGGGTGTTGCCATAAAGCATCAAAACCGTGAGGAATTGGCCTGTCCGCCTTAATTTCGCGATAAATTTCGTCATCCGGCCGCCCGTAGCCGCAGAAACGGCCGATTTTAGATGCGACTTTTGAGATTTCTGGATTAGCAGCCAATTGGCCACAGGCTTCATCTTGACGAGATTTTCCACGTGTGCAAAATACCCGAGTCCTGCCGCTTTTCCGACGCGGTGAGTGAATGTGGGTTGGATTGCAAAGAAGTGCTGTCCGCCTGCACTGAAATAAGCAGAAGTTTTGTTCCACCGGCCACGCAAAGGAGTGCAATCGCCGTGAAGAGAGCCATTACTTGGGCATCCGCTGTCGTCCTGCTCGCAGGCGTTCTGACTCTGACCAACAATGCGTGGAGCCAAGGTGAAAAAGCACCGGCTGCTCAATCGACCGCACCTCACAAGGTAGGTTTGATCGACATGGCGCATGTCTTCAAGAACTACAAGAAGTTCGAAGTGCTGCGTGAGGATCTCAAACAAGAGATCAGCGCCAGCGAAGAACAGGCCAAGGCCATGCAAGCTGAACTGCAGCAGATGCAGGGCAACATGAAGAGCCTGACCGAAGGGAGCAAAGAGTACTCCAAGGCCGAACAGGAAATCGTCAAGAAGGCCGCTGAATTCGAAGGATTCCGCCGCACTGCTTCTCGCGAGTTCCTGAAGAAAGAATCGCAGATCTATTTGCAGGTCTACAACGAAACTTCGGAAGCCGTCAAGAAGTACGCTGACTTCTACAAGTACACCCTGGTGATTCGCTTTAACCGCGAAGAACTGGACACCGAAAACCCACAGAACCTGCTGCAAGGCATGAACCGTCAGGTTGTTTATCACCGTGGTGAAGATGATATCACCGTGTCGGTGCTGGACTACTTGAACCGTCGCTACACGCCAACTCCAGCTGGCAACGGTGGTGCTGCTGCAAAGCCACCACGCACGGCGATCAACAACAAGTAAACGATCCCTGCTGGTCGGCTGAATCTTCAATCACCGACCCCGGTTCCTTTGACCGGGGTCGGCTGCATGTTCCGCTGTTGTTTCGCGTGAAACAAAAGTCTTCTGGCGACACAGGGGAGGGGCCCTTGCAACCGCGACGTCAACGAACCATCGCGCGTCCGGCCGAGTTTCATGGCTTCGGTTTTCTCACCGGTGCCGACGTGACACTCCGCTTCCTGCCCGCC
>CBIHQO010000157.1:0-10459 GCA_966211735.1 uncultured Schlesneria sp. | reverse complement strand
ATAGCTGAATAGCCATGCCAGCAAGATCGTCGCGATGAAAGCCCAAATCGAATAATAGAGGTAAGCCTGCCCGATGCGAAATAAGGGCTCGATGTTCAACCAATCGGCGACGAAATCCTGGTTCAACAGGAACAGGCCAATCGAGGTGAGCACCCCACCGATAAAACCGATTAAGGCTCCTTCCGCATTGTTGCGTGAGGAGAGCATCCCCAAGAGGATCACCCCCAACGTCGGCCCCACGATGAAGGACATCATCGTCTGGAAGATCGTGTACAATCCCGCTGGGATCACCATCAACTGGAACGCGAAATAGACCGCCCACAGGACGAAGCCGATCGTTGTCCAGCGACCGATCTGCAGCATCAGCCCTTCGTCGGCATGGGGGCGATAGAACTTGCGGTAGAAATCGTTCACATAAATTGTTGTCGCCGAGTTCAAATACGAATCAACGCTCGACATCAAGGCCGCGAGAAACGCCGCGACGAAGAGGCCTCGCCAGCCTTCGCCCAACAAGTAGCCAACGAGCATCGGTAAGGCTCGATCCGCTTCGCCGTGGCCCAGTTCCGGGAACTTGACCAAGGCGATCAGCCCCGGAATGGCGACCATGAACGGAATTAGCGTCTTGAGCAAGGCACCGTACACGTACGAGGCTTTGGCTTCGTATTCGGACTTGGCTCCCAAGGATCGCTGCACGATGCTTTGATTGCCGATCCAGTAACCCGGACTGACCACCAGAGCCAAGCCGAACAGGATCGCTGGCCAAGGACCGGGTGATGGCGAGTCCACAGGTTGCACCAGCGAGAAATGATTCGACTTGCGATCAGAGCGCCTTTCGCGCGATCTCTCGAAGTCGCCGTTCTCGGCCAACTCGTCGAGTGGTTGAATCTCTTTTTCTCGCTGCCGTCGAGCGTGCACGGCATCATGCACCTTGTCGACGAACGGTTCGAAACCACCCATCTCGTAAATGCCCAGGATCAGCACCATCAGACAGCCGCCGATCATCACCACACCCTGCAGGACATCCGTAAATACGACGGCTCGCAAGCCGCCTGACCAGGTGTAGATTCCAACCAGCAGTGCCGTCACCACGATCGAAACCGACATGTCCCACTGAGCGAGCGTGTGCATAAACTTAGCCGACGCGAGCAGCATCACTCCCAGGTTGCAGGCCATCAGCAGTAACCAGCACGCGGCGACGACTGTTCGCAGTGAAGAGCTGAATCGCCGTTCGAGATACTCAGGAATCGTGGTCACCTGGCAGCGCCAGAGATGAGGTATGAACACGAACGCGGCGACCAGCATCGCCGGAACGCAGCCGATCCATTCGAAGTTCCCCATCACCAGGCCGTAGCGATAGGTGTCTCCGCCAACGCCAACGAGATCGGTCCCGCCGATATCGGTCGCGACCAGAGACATCCCAATGGCCCACCAGGGCAGTGAACGCCCGGCCAGGAAGAAGTCGGAACCGCTGCGCACGTAGCTTCCCACCCATAGCCCGATCACCATCGTCGCGCACAGGTACGAGACAATGACGAGGTAATCGACGGGACCAAGGTGAATCGACATGGCAAGCAGATTTGAAAGGACGAATCAAAGTGACAAACGCATTGTCGGCGAGGGGAGGCCGCAAATTCTCCCCAGCCCACCGACACTGCCATACTTACGGCGTTGGGAGCTTACCAATGCTGGGGGTTTGCGGAAAGAGAGAGAACTGGCGTGACAAGAGAAAATTGAATGTGAGTGTTGCCAACGGCTCTCAAGTAGGGCGTGTGCAGTCTTCGGAACACGCCATCTTCGGCTGTGGTGAGGTCCAACGAACCGAGCCGGGTAGCAACTGACGCCGCTACTTCGCCGCCTTCGCTTCCGCGCCGCGCATGACTCGCAGAATGTTGCGGCTCATGATTCCGTGGATCTCGTCGGCGGTATAGCCGCGATTGAGGAGTTCTTGTGTGATCACGGGGTAGGTCGAGACGTCTTCCAACTGCTTGGGAACAATCGGGATCCCATCGAAGTCGGAGCCCAGGCCGATACATTCGACGCCCGCAACCTTCTTGACGTGGTCGATGTGATCACAGACATCATGGATGCTGCCGGGCTGGATCGGATTCTCGCGCTCCCAATCTTTGACGGCCTGCTTGAATTCGGCGTCATTTTTGTGTTTGGCCCGCAGTTCGCGGCTGACGTGGAATATGCGTGAGCGGCGTTTGGCGGACTCGGGGTGAATGAAGCCCGGATAGAAGTTGATCATCACCACGCCGCCGTTGGCTTTCACCAGTTGCAGCACATCATCAGGGACGTTTCGTGGATGATCGGCGATGGTTCGAGCCGACGAATGCGAAAAGATCACGGGTGCCGTCGTGACGCGGAGAGCGTCCTTCATGGTTTCGTCGGAGACGTGAGACAGGTCGACCAACATCCCCAGCCGATTCATTTCCCGCACGACTTCCTCGCCGAACGGAGTCAGGCCGCTGTGCTTCGGATCGTCGGTCGCGGCGTCGGCCCAGGCAAGCGTGTCGGAGTGCGTCAGCGTCATGTACCCCGCGCCCATCTCGTGCAGGCGGCGCAGGTTTTCGATCGAATCCTCGATACAGTGGCCTCCTTCGACCCCGATCAACGATGCGACTTTCCCCGCCTTTTGAATGCGAATAACGTCGTCGGCCGTGCGAGCCGCCTCGAAGACATCGGGGTAACGTTTGATCATCGCGCGAACCAGTTCGATCTGCTCGATGGTCTGGAGCAACGCTTTCCCCTCTTTGCTGGTCGAGGCGGGGACATAGACCGACCAGAACTGAGCCCCCACATTGCCCGATCGCAGTCGAGCGATATCTGTGTGAAATTTCGGTCCCAACGGCTTGACCAGGTCAGCCTGATCGAATGACGATCCCGCCTCGGTGCGGACCATCCAGGGGAGATCGTTGTGGCCATCAAAGACAAAGCCCGAAGCATGAATCTTCCGAGCCGCATCTGTCACAACGACTGCGGGGCGGTCGGCCGCGTTTGCGGAGTCGACACGTTCGAAAGAGATGATGAAAGCAATACAGCAACAAACTGGGGCGAAGAATTGTTTCATGGATAGCCTGCAAAGTGTCCGTGAAGGCCTAATATCGCAACGATCTTAACATCAGTGTCAATCGGCAACGAGCAAAGGATCAACTTGCGCCGGAATCACTACCATTTTCAAATCACGGCGCTGCTGGTGCGACTGAACCACGTCCCGTCCGGCTCGCCCCGGCGATACCAGCAACTTACCGCTACATGCGACTCTGCAATCGAAAGTGCTCTCCGTCCGGCTCGCCCGGGCGGAAGCAGCGACTCCGAAGCTCGATAGCCGCCAACGATCGATCCCCGGGAAGCTATGAAGCGATTGGTACTCAACACAACCGTAGCCGCTTAGTCGTGGCTTCCCCCCGGACAAGCCGGGCGGAGAGCATGAGCTTCGCAGGAAGGCAATGTAGCGGCGAGTTGCTGGTTCCGCCGGGGCGAGCCCGGCGGAAACCTCAGGATGCCAGGTTTGAGTGCTGGATGTTCGCCTGGTCACGATCATCGACAGCCATTCGTCGACGTACATTGAAATGGTTTGACGCTTTCCGCTATTCTTGCGCGTCTTGGCCGTTTATGGATGTTCCGACCAACCATTCCCATTTGAAATCACTATGGCTGCCCCAAAAACCGCGATCACGCCGACTCGTCAAGACAATTACGCCGAATGGTATCAGCAGATTGTGAAAGCGGCCGACATGGCCGAGGTTTCGCCGGTGCGCGGCTGCATGGTCATTAAGCCATGGGGCTATGCCTTGTGGGAGAACATGCATAAAGAGCTGGACGTGATGTTCAAGGACACCGGGCACGAAAATGCCTATTTCCCGCTGTTCATCCCGATCAGTTTCCTGCAGTCGGAAGCCGAGCACGTCGACGGCTTTGCCAAGGAATGTGCCGTCGTCACGCATCACCGCTTGACGATGAACGCCGAAGGAAAGCTCGTTCCTGATGGATTGCTTGAAGAACCATTAATCGTACGCCCCACCAGTGAAACGATCATCGGGGCGACCTATGCCAAGTGGGTGCAGTCGTATCGGGATCTGCCGATTAAGATCAACCAGTGGGCCAACGTCGTCCGCTGGGAAATGCGACCACGCGTCTTCCTGCGGACCGCCGAGTTCCTCTGGCAGGAGGGGCATACCGCTCATGCGACCGAAGAAGAAGCCCGCGAAGAAACGCACACCATGCTGAAGGTGTACGAAAAGTTCGCTCGCGAATACATGGCGATGCCCGTCATCTGCGGCGAAAAGCCAAGCGGCGAGCGATTCCCGGGGGCTGTGGCCACATACTCGATCGAAGCGATGATGCAGGATCGCAAGGCTCTGCAGGCGGGAACATCGCATTTCCTGGGTCAGAACTTTGCGCGAGCTCAAGGAATCAAGTTCCAGGACCGCGACACTCAGGAAAAGTTTGCCTGGACCACATCGTGGGGCGTGTCGACCCGTCTGATCGGGGCGCTGATCATGACTCACAGCGACGACAACGGACTGGTATTGCCTCCGCGGTTGGCACCGAAGCACGTCGCCATCGTGCCGATCTTCAAGAATGATGACGAACGCGTGACCGTGGTCGCGCACGCCAATGAGATCAAGAAGCGACTGGAAGCTCAGCGATACGAAGGGGATGCCATTCGCGTCACGATTGACGATCGCGATCTGCGGTTCGGCGATCGTGCCTGGTACCAGGTCAAGCACGGCGTGCCGCTGCGAGTGGAAGTCGGCCCCAAGGAAATCGAGGCGGGGACTGCAACGGTCATTCGCCGCAACACGCTGGCCAAGGAAAATCAGACGATCGATCAACTGGTTGCCACCGTCGCTACACAGTTGCAGACAATTCAGAACGAACTGTACGAAGCGGCCGATAAGCGATTGAAAGCAAATTCGGTCCGAGTCAACACGCGCGATGAACTGCTGGCGTTCCTGGGCGACTCCGAGGAAGGATCCCTCGACAAGGGGGGCTTCGCGTACGCCCACTTCTGCGATCGCCCCGAGATGTTCGAATGGCTCAAGCAGCATCGCCTGACCGCCCGCTGCACGCCACTGGACGAGCCGCGGACGCCCGGCAAATGCGTCTTCTCTGGCGATGCCACGGATACGGTGGGGGTTTTCGCCAAGTCCTACTGAGAAGAGTTTTAGCCGTCGATTATCCGGACGACCTGGTCGGTGATGGTGCTTAGAGATCCGTTCAGTCCAGGCACTTTCGGCGGATCGCTAATCAGCGAGCGGGGCGGACATGCGAGGCGGGCTGCACGGCGATTGGACGGGTTGGTGGCGGCGTGATGATCTCAGGCGTGATGACAACGACAAGTTCCGTTTCGACGGCCGATGTTTTTCTGCTGCTGAACAGTCGACCCATCAGAGGAATGTCGCCGAGAACGGGAACGCGTGTCACTTCGGTCAAAGTTCCGGCGCTGGTCAATCCGGCGAGCACCAGCGTTTGTCCATCATGAATTTCCGTGTTGGATTGTATTCGCCTCGACGACATTCCCCCCGCGACCGAAGAGGTGGTGTTTTCTACGATAAGACTTAAGGCGAGGATGTCGTTCTGGCGAATGACTGCGGTTGCCTCCAACGTGGTTCCAATAAAGCGGCCTGCGTTGGCGGACGCATCATCGGGGCGCTGAGCGCCTGCATCCCCTTTAACGGCTCGCGAGGTCTTCGCCTCGGGTGCAAATTTGAGTTGCGCAGATCGGCCGTTCAAGATGGTCGCTTGCGAGCGACACGATGTTTGCAGGAATCCTTCTCGCTCTAATTTGCCGAGCCAGGCGTTGATCTCCGCCGGATCGAAGATGCCGCTCAAGCTGCGATTCGCTGGTGGGCTGTCGGCCAATCTGGGGTTACCAACAAACTCAGCCAATAGCTGCAACGTGACCGGCGTCACCTCGTATTCGGCCATTTGAACTCGTAGCACAATCTGCTTCTGGATTGGTTCATCCGGCTGCATCTGGTGTGCTTGCAATAACCGCTGGAAATGAACGTCGCGAACGCGACTTCCAATTGCTGCAGCGGCGCGTGCCTCGTCGATCATTCCCACTTTCCCGAATTGTTCTGCCAGTGACTTCAGTTGAGATTCGATCTGATCGGGATGCTGGACCAGAACCGGTTCGCGCATCGCGTCCTGCCGACGAATGCCACCATCAGCTGGATAGGGAAGTGGCGCGTTTCCGTCGATTGCCTGAGCGGGAAATGTTTGCACGGGTTGAGGGTAGTAGACTGGACGCGGGAACGGTGCCTGTGCGGTCGCCATTGATGCACTGGCGACGACGATCAGCAAAATACTAAGCAAACGGCATCCGTTCATGACGGGCCTCGCGCGGAGTCTGACGATTGGTACTTGGACGGATTGGGAGAGAATGGGATTTATTGAATCGCCGATCATTGGTCAAGATGCGTCGATTACCGGCAGTTCTTGCTGGCATCCGCAGCAGATTGACTGCGCTCGAATACTGCCATAGCTTCTATGCGATTAGACAGCTTTGCCTTAGCGAGCCACGAGACCTTCCAATGCGCGATTGGTATTTCCAAGTCATGGGCCAGGAACTGGGGCCGTTCACTGCACAGGAACTGAAAGCAAAAGTCGAGACCGGGCAAATCCAACGTGACACACTGGTTCGACGAGGCGTCGAAGGGAAGTGGCTGTTTGCCGAGCGAGTGAAAGGATTGCTGCCGGAGCCAGAGCACCAGCCTCCCGCCATCCCGCTGCGGATGAAGCCCAAGTCGTCGCAGATACTGCCAGTTGTCGATGAGACCGTCGGTCATCCTCCCTGCCAGGCAACGCCGCCGACTCAGCCTCGCTCTTCTCCCACCATCATCATTTCGCTGAATGAAGAGGATCCTGACGAAGGGACGAAGCCGCCGTCGGTCGAGTTCTACGATTTTGTCGGTTTCCGCGAAGCAATCTCGCCGGTGCTCAATCGTGCTGTTCGCAAATATCTGAGCGAACATTCCTTGACGATGACTCAGTTGAATCGGAAGGCGTTGGCCGCGTTTATTGATCGACCTGAATTGGCTGGTGATCTGATGATCACGAACATGGCCGTCATCACTCAGCAGGTGAATGAAAAATCGAACGCGAACGGACGAGATCCCCTGGTCGATGATGAACGAGCCGAACACGCCACGATCCGCGCCACCATCTTTAATTGCTCGACCACGGCCTTGGATGTGACTCAAGGCGAATTCCTGCCCGAGCAGGTTGAGATACGTGATTACGAAGAAATGGGGACCAAGGTCTATCCACCGCTGGATCACAAAGGTCACATCTCGATTCGCCTGGACGGCGTAAAAGAAGGAGTTACGATCAGATTCCCTCTGAAAATCACGGTTCAGGCAATGACTGCCGCGACGGTGCTATTTTGGTTTCGCGCAGCAGCGAAGCCGAGTTTGACCCGCATTCGTGGCCACCTGCGACTTCATACTGATGACGGCGTTGCCTACAGCGAAAACTTCACGGTCATTATGCATGCCGACAGTCCGTCGTAACCCAGACGCCATCGCGCACAATCATGAGGCTACCAGCCGGCGGGTAACCCCCACACGCCCGGCGTGATGAGTTCGATCGAGTTGCCTGCGGGATCGCGAAAGTACAGGGAATGCCCACCCCGCGGCCAGGTGGCTTCGTGTTCGATCGCGACCTGATGCCGAGCCAAACGGGCTCGCCATGCATCCAACTGGTCGGCCGCAATTCCCATCGCCGCGTGACCAGGGCCGTGTGTCCCATGCGGAGGGAAGTCATGCGGGATCAGCGTCACGTCCGGCTTGAAGATCAGTAGCATGCTGGCAGGACCGACCTGCAGGAAGACGTGACGATGAACATCGCGGGCGACGACACGCAGACCGAGAACCGTCGTGTAGAACATTTCCATTGCGCTGAGATCATCACCGTAGAGTGAGGTTTCGACGACGCCTTGGATAGTGAGGGACTCTGAGTTCACGATGTTCGCTCGGTGGTGGAAGTACGGCATGAATCGACGGCTTCAATTGTATGCGAGCTTTGATGCAAAATCATCGTGAGGCACAAGAACGGCCGAACCCCGCCAGACCGCGTTTTTCGGCAAAACGTTCTTGAGATCGACGACGCAATTCGCGACGATTTCGCCGGCCGTTATCACATCCCACGAAGGGGCACTCCTATGTCCGATCTGCCACGCCGCGACTTTCTTAGTGGAGCCGCGCTATTTGCCGCCGCCGCTGCAATGACGAATTCCCATCACGCGCATGCGGGTGATCCCAGCTTCATGAACAACGTTCCAGACGCGTTACTCGCCGGTAAAGAATTGCCGACGTTCAAATTTGCCTTAGAAAAATCGGTAGGTAAGGTCATCGGCAACAGTTCTGGAAAGGAAGCGACCGTCGAGCAGCTTCCGATTTCCAAAGGAATCGCGGGTGTTTCGATGCGTTTGGAACCAGGTGCCATGCGCGAATTGCACTGGCATGCGACAGCCGCCGAATGGGCATTCGTGATGTCAGGGCGAGTGCGGACAACCGTCATCGAACCGTCGGGTTGCGCTGAAACCAATGACTTCGAACCCGGCGACGTTTGGTATTTTCCACGCGGCCATGGCCACATGCTGGAATGCCTGGGGAACGAACCGTGCCATTTCATTTTGATTTTCGATAATGGCTACTTCTCTGAGTTCGGCACATTCAGTATTACCGATTGGATCGGCCATACGCCCAAGGCCTTGTTGGCTAAGAACTTCAAATTGCCGGCGGAAACGTTTAGCGACTTCCCCAAGGAAGAAGTGTACTTCGCGAAAGGAAAGATCCCACCTGAGAAGCCCGCCGCGCCACTGCAAGGTTGGAAACTGCCTCCGCTAACCCACAAGTACCAACTCACCGCTCAGCCTCCTCATCGAATCTTCGATGGAGGTCGCGAGTGGCGAGTTGATTCGAGCAACTTCCCAATCAGCAAGACGATCACCGGGGTCGTTCTCGATCTCGATGCCGGCGCTTTGCGGGAGTTACATTGGCATCCGACGGCAGACGAATGGCAATACGTCATCCAGGGGAACATCAGCGTGACGATGTTTGGATCTCACGGGCGATACCGAATTGAATCAATGGAGCCGGGCGATGTGGGTTACATTCCACAGGGCTATGGTCATTCCATTGAGAATACCGGCAAGACACCAGCACGGATTCTCATCGGTTTCAATACGGGCGAATACCAGGTGATCGATTTATCACAGTGGATCGCAGGTAACCCAGCCGACGTGCTGGCGACCAACTTCAACAAACCGGTCGGGCTGTTCGACAAGTTCCCTCATGAAGATGTCTTCATCGCGCCCGAGAAACCAAAGAGTTAGAGACCGCTGAGGTTCTCGGGTCGCTAACCCCACAAGTTCCACCAGGCGGCCTTCGCAGGCGCAGCCGGGGCTGGGGTCCTTGGCGGCTTCGAGGGTGCGCTCGAACTTCCCGACGTGAGCACCTTGCGTTCGGGCATCAGTACGCAGCTCAGGTCGCCGCCCTCGCCGCCCGTCGTATCGCACAGGATTCGCTTGGGGCGAATCTCGACAGCGTCGACTTTCACATGTCCCGAAACCACGGTCAGCGGGCAATCGCGCGGTGGGTCAGCATCGACAAATGATTTTTCGCACAACCATTGGGGTCGATTCAACGAAAAATCTTTTTGATGCAGAATTCGCATCTGCATCGCGAATGGCGCGTTCGGATCGAGTCCCGCGTGGACGAACAAGAGCTGCGGATGTTCAACGCACCACGGCAGGTTAACGAGCAGCTCGCGATGCTCAGCGGGGACTTTGTCCTTCAACTGCTGCAGATTGCCAGGTTCAGCACCGTAGGACTTGAAGGTCGTTTCCGAGTTGTAGTGCTTGACCCAGCGATCGGCCCAATGCGATTCGCCCTGCGTGGGCAACCAGCCGAGTGCCGCGCACATCGCGTATTCGTGGTTCCCCGCGATGGCCGTCGTCTTCACGTGGCTGCGCAGCGTCTTCTGGAAGAGGTCGATGCTTCCCTTAGGATCGGGACCGCGATCGACGAAGTCACCGATAAAGACGATCCAGCGATGTTCATAGTCGGGCAGAGACTTCAGCTTATCGAGGACAATCGCCAGCTTGTCTGTCTGCCCGTGCACGTCACCGATAACCGCGATCGGCCCCTGGATCTTGGTCTTGAGAGAGATTTCCGCCATTACTACCACTTCCCCCCGACGCAACTACCGCAGGCGACTCTCGACATCAGGATCAAGTGCCACGGCCCGCTTCAGATTATCAGCGGCGGCGTCCATTTGACCAGACGCCTGCAAGACCAACGCCTTCCGGTAATACGCTTCTGCGACCGAAGGGTCAATCCTACGGGCTTCGGCAAAGCATTCAATGGCTTTGTCGTAATCCTTCAGCCCCATGCAAGCGTCACCTCGCAACGAATAGCCTTCTTGCTGTGGAGCAATCGCGAGCATG
>CBIHQO010000156.1:0-10486 GCA_966211735.1 uncultured Schlesneria sp. | reverse complement strand
GTCGAGACGCCCACCGTCCCCAGGGCACTGCTCACTTCATACAGGTGGTCCAGCACAAGTTCCGGTTTCTGTTCGAATGAAACAACCAACAGCGACGAGACCATTTGAGCCGTCAGAGCCAGCGCAATCACCGCCAGTCCCCGATAAACCTGCACCTCGGGAATCGTCCTCTTCATCACTTCGACGTTCGTGCGTCCTTTCAGCACGGCTCGCAACGTCAGGATCGAAAGAGCCAGGCAGATCGTTTTCACTCCGCCACCTGTGGATCCCGGCGACGCCCCGACAAACATCAGCATGATCCCGAAGATCTTGCTCGGCGCAGTCAGTTTTCCATGGTCAATCGTGTTGAAGCCAGCCGTTCGCAGGGTCACCGAATGAAACCACGCGTTGGCAATTTGTGTCGTCGGATCGGTGGGATGTGCGGGGTTATTCCATTCCATGCCCAGTAAGACAATTGTTCCGCCCACCAACAACACCAGAGTTGTCACAGTGACTAACCGAGTCGATAGCGAAAGGCGCACACGGGGTTGAAGCGAGATCGGCAGCGTCGATCTGGGACGCAGCCAGTCGACGCTGCGAATCGTACGGTACAAGTTATCCAACGACGTGAAGCCGAATCCACCCAGGATGATCAGTCCAGCAATCACCCCCCAGACCTGCCACCGCAGCTCCCAGGACATGAGATTTTCGGTGCGAGTTGAAAAACCGGCGTTGCAGAACGCACTAATCGAATGAAACACGCTCTGAAAGACCCGCTCACCGAATGGCTTGTCAGCCCACATACCCGATAGCAGGACCGCACCAGTAGCCTCGATCGCGAATGTGAATCCCAAGATCGAACGGATCAGACTGCGAACATCACCCAACTGATCGGATTCAAGCAGGTCTGCCATCGTCGCGGCTTCCCGCACAGAGCTTTGGCCACCGACAACCGTCGCGAAGAACGCGCCAAACGTCATGATTCCAAGGCCACCCAGTTGAATCAGGAGCAGAATGATACATTGTCCCGGGCGACTCCAATAGGTTCCTGTATCCACGACGACCAGGCCCGTCACACAACAGGCGCTCGTCGAGGTAAACAGGGCCGTCAACCAGTCAGCAGACACCTCGCCAACAGGACGGCAGCGTGGCAGCATCAGCAGTAAGGTACCGGTCCCAATCAGGGCCACGAACGAGAGCACCAGCACCAATGCCGGATTGAATCGGGCGTGCGCGATGAACTTGGAAACTCGCGTCAACTCAAAAATACCTCGGGCGAGTGCGACAGTCTGCGACCAGGGAAAAATGAATTCGGTAGGCAGAACATCGGGACCGCGGAAATGATTGACCACCCGCAGAATCAACAGGCCGGCGATCCATCCGAAGCAGAATGTGGCACCGACCACGTTTTCACGCAAAAACGTCGACCGCGTCCTGCTCCAAAAGTAACGCAACAAGAGACTGACGAGCGGCGCGAGGTTGGCGGCCAGAATTGCTGATGCCAGCACCCGGAAGACGGCTTGATCGGGCTCACGAAAGCCGTGAATCAAGATCACTGCGATCACCCCGGCCACACCGCCCAGAACGTCCACCTGATGCAGCCAGAGTTCGGCTAGCGGATGCAGCGTCACCTGCGGCACGAAATCGCTGTTGGTATTCCTTGAGGACGATGATTTGGGCGCGGACATAGGATTTCGTCGCGGGCAAATGAAGAGAAGAGTGCGTCTGTAGACAGGCCAGTCGGGTTCGAACGAGGTCAGTGCTCTCGATCGGATGTCGCGGATTCGTCTGTGCTGGCAGCAGGACCGCTTGAACGATCCACGGATGCCGTTGATCGGCGCTCGCGCAGTTCATCCAGACGCTGCTTCATCTCGGCTTCATAACCGCGATCGACAGGTTCGTAGTACCGAGCGTCGACCCCGAGATAATCCTGGGCAACCCAGCCTTCTTCGGCACTGTGCGGGTACTGGTAACCATCGCCATGGCCCAATCGTTTTGCGCCCGCATAGTGACGGTCTTGTAAGTGAACGGGGACAGGCACCGTTCGCTGCGTTTTGACATCGTCCATCGCCGCATCGATCGCGACGTACGCCGCGTTCGACTTGGGGGCCAACGCGAGATATGTCACCGCTTGCGCCAACGGAATGCGGCACTCAGGCATGCCGATGAATTCTGTGGCACTCGCCGCCGCCTGAGCCAGGATCAATGCCTGCGGGTCGGCATTTCCAATATCTTCTGCCGCCGCAATGACAATCCGTCGGGCCAGAAACCGAGGATCTTCGCCTGCCGCCAACATCCGAGCCAGCCAGTAGATCGCTGCATCCGGATCGCTCCCTCGAATACTTTTGATCAGTGCGCTGGCCGCATCGTAGTGCTCATCGCCGTCAGCATCGTATCGAATCTGTTTTCGTTGAATCGATTCTTCGGCCGTAGCCAGGTCGAGAGTCTTCTGATGGGAACCTAGAGAAAGCACGCCGACTTCCAATGCCGAGAGTGCTCGCCGAGCGTCGCCATCGCAAATCGTCGCTAGAAACTGAATCGCTTCCGAGGTCGCGGTGACTCCCCGTGACCCCAGACCCCGTTCTTTGTCCTTCAGTGACCGATCCAACAATTGGGCTATGTCATCAATCGACAGTGGCTTCAGTTCAAAGATCTGACTGCGGCTGAGCAGCGGTGCGATCAAGGCAAAAAAGGGATTGGCCGTGGTCGCAGCGACGAGGGCCACAATTCCTTCTTCCACGTCGGGCAGCAGGACATTCTGTTGCGTCTTGTTGAAATGGTGCAATTCGTCAATGAACAACACCGTTCGAGGACCACCGCTCAGCACGTCGTTCCGAGCCTGATCGAGAGCTTCTCGCAGTTCTTTCACGCCAGCCGCAGCGGCATTCAACGAGCGAAATGTTCGTTTCGTGTGACGCGCAATCAACTCGGCGAGTGATGTCTTGCCCGTCCCCGGTGGACCGTAGAAGACGACGGAACTGATCCGATCTGCCTCCAGCAATCGGCGCAGTAACTTGCCCGGTGCCAGGAAATGTTGTTGGCCGACAAACTCGTCCAGCGACCGAGGCCGCATGCGTGCCGCCAGCGGTCGAACTGCTTCGCGATGCTCGGCTTCGAGCCGATCAAACAGTGCCATACAATTGGCAGCCCTGATAAGAATTCGGAGATGATCCCGACGCACTTCGATCAGACAACAATCTGACTCTTTAGCGGGACATGCACCCCCAATAGTTCCATCCCATGATAAATGGGGTGAAACAGAAAAGAAACCTCCGCCTGTGCCGGCCAAGACCGCGGTTCTGAACCCGAGAGTTCAGGGGGGAGCCGCGAGGTCTGGGTTGTGTGAGCCGTGAGACGCCGAAACGTCACGCGGATATACGCGCAGCCAAACCAAGCTGACTTCCAACTAAATCAAAATTGTAGGGTCAACGCACTGGACTCGTATCGAACACTGCAGAGGGTCCAAGGATTCCGAGGAATCCAAGACGAATGCTAGCGTATGACCTGCTCGCATTCAAGAACCATGTTTCGGGCACCTTCATGTTCTTGTTCTGGTGCATTGACAATCGCAGCCGACCTCTGCTGTGGCGTTTTATCTTCGGAACAAGGACCTGTGTTGCTGACAGCGGGGCTAACTAATGCCGCGACTGCCAACCAAAAAGGAACGATGAGATGCAAACCCTTCCGATTGCGCTCCGAACCCAGGCATTTCACGTCTGTTCTCGCAGTCGGAGGCAATGTCGTCCGGATTACCCACGATCAGCGTTGGATCGGCCGGCCGTGGTAAGGTGGTCATATTGCCGACGGCGGAATAAGCCGGCATGACCCAACTCGCGCCAACCACTTCGGAGATGCCGGCGATCTCGTTGACCACGTCAGCCGCGCTGCGCAAGGATCGAAAGCCCACGAACCGGCTTCTGAAAAAGCATCTCCCTTACAGGGGCATATTCTCTATTGCTCACAACACATCATCCGCATTAACTGCTTGACGCACCTCTCTCCTTAATCTTTTCTGTCACATCGTCTAGCCATTTCTTATGAGGAAGACCAATGCCCACCGTATTTACGATATCCCCCTCACTGGACGTGACATGAATCCGATACACGCGTCCGCCGAAGAGCGCATCCTTCGTGGCTTCCAGCCGAACCTGTGGCCACGGAACTAAAACTGTCTGCATCATGTTGCGTCCCAACGCTGAACGCATTTCAAAGGCAAAGCCATCTTCAAGAGCTGCCGAATAAAGCGTGTTTGTCACGGTACCTCCGACACGACACGTGCCAAGAGATACCCAACGAATCTTTGATCGTTCTGTTGGATCTAAATGAACTCGCATGTTTTTGGGAAACCCCAGCGAAACATCCACTACTTTGCGTGAAAACAGTGCAAAGCAATAATCGGCAAGAACACAGCCAATGATCAAAGCAACAAGAATGATGGCGATAATCAGGATATCAGTCATCTATGGACCCCAAAGGTCTTTTGCTGTTCGCTAGAACTGCCGAAAATAGCGATTGGATTCAGACGGCGTCGAGCGTGGGATCCAATAGGTAGTAGCATCGGGACGCGGCTTGCGCTGCAACGTATCGCGTCCGGCCATTCGCAAGGCGAAGGCAATTGGCGTAACGACTGCAAAGTAGACGACCGCCAGCACCACATGTGACATCACCCACCCGATTGGGAACGCGGCGATCATCCAGGCCAGGAACAAAGGCCGCACGAGTTGAGGTGAGATCAGGCCAGTGACCAGTACCGCTAATGAAACTACGCACAAAACCATCGCGAGTGCGTCGGCCCCGTACCTTCGCTGGATCAGCCAAGCCGCAATAAACGCGACGACCAACTGCACGACCGCAAACAATCGCAAGTCGCGATGGGATGGCTTCCAATTGATTTCAATCACGGCCATCGCGTCAATCCAATGAGAACTGGTTCAGGTATTCGTCAACCTGTTCAGGCGACAGCTTCGGCTGCTGCTCTTTGCGAAGTACAAACCGCTCCAGCACCAGCACATCAATGTTGGTTGCCAGAAAGCATCGATACGCCTCTTCTGGCGCACACACAATTGGCTCGCCCCGGACGTTGAAGCTGGTATTGATGAGGACCGGGCAGCCGGTCAGGGCTTCAAACGATTTCAACAATCGATAGAACCGTCCATGACGCTTGGCATCCACGGTCTGGATCCGCGCGGAATAGTCGACGTGCGTAACTGCTGGAATGTCGGAGCGAATGGCCTTCACCTGATCCAGGCCACTGAAATTGTTCGGAGTCGAAGGTGTTCGATGGTCTGCCCGGACCGGCGCGACGAGCAGCATGTACGGGCTTGATTCGTGCAATCTTGTTTCAAAATAGTCCTGTACCCGATCCTGCAGGACGGTCGGTGCAAAGGGACGAAACGATTCTCGAAATTTGATCTTCAGATTCATTACCGACTGCATTTCGGGATTTCGCGCATCACCCAGAATGCTGCGAGCCCCCAATGATCGCGGGCCGAACTCCATCCGGCCTTGAACCCAGCCAACAACTTTTCCGGCGGCAATGGCTTCAGCCACGTGGCGACAGCATTCGTCCTCATCCGCAAAGTATTCGAATGGAGCGCTGACACGCGTCAGGTAATTTTGGATCGAGGTCTCGTCAGGGCAAGGTCCCAGGTAGCTGCCGGCTTGTGCATCCGGCTGTGCAGGTTGACGCGGATTCCCCAACAACTGATACCAGGTAAAGAGCGCTGCCCCCAGCGCTCCGCCCGCGTCTCCCGCAGCAGGTTGGATCCAGATCGACTCGAAAGGCCCCTCGCGCAGCAATCGACCATTGGCGACGCAGTTCAGTGCCACGCCGCCCGCCAGGCACAGATTCTTCTGACCCGTCTGCGCGTGAATGTGGTGCGCCATCTTGAGCAGGATTTCTTCCGTGACGACCTGAATCGAAGCCGCCAGATCCATCTCGCGCTCCGTCACCGGAGATTCCGGCTTCCGCGGAGCACCGCCGAACAACGCGTCAAACCGACGAGTTGTCATCGTCAGCCCGGCGCAGTAGTTAAAGTACTCCAGGTTCAGTCGGAACGAGCCGTCCGGTTTAATGTCGACGAGACGTTCACGAATCAAATCGGCGAAGCGAGGCTGCCCATACGGTGCCAGGCCCATCAGCTTGTATACGCCCGAGTTCACTTTGAACCCGCAATAATAGGTGAATGCGGAATACAGCATCCCCAGCGAATGCGGAAATCGCAGTTCGCCTTTGAGTTCGATGCGGTTGCCTCGTCCAGTACCCCACGTCGCCGTGGCCCACTCTCCCACGCCATCCACTGTCAGGATCGCCGCTTCCTCGAACGGTGAAGGAAAGAAGGCGCTCGCCGCGTGGGACTCATGATGCTCGGGAAAAACAATCCGACGAATAAACTGGCCGTTCAACCCATTGCGAATTTCGCGGCGTAGATGCAGTTTCTTTTTCAACCAGATTGGCAACGCTGACAAGAACGATCGAAACCCCTGCGGAGCGTAAGCCATGTACGATTCGATCAATCGATCGAATTTCAGCAGTGGTTTCTCATAGAAACAGACGTAGTCCAACTGATCCGGGGTCAGCCCTGCTTCCGCCAGACAATAGTCGACCGCCCGCTTGGGAAAATTCGCATCGTGCTTAATGCGCGTGAACCGCTCTTCCTGAGCCGCGGCGACGATTCGGCCATCAACGACGAGTGCCGCAGCGGAATCGTGATAGAACGCAGAGATACCAAGAATCGAGACCATGGGATCGTTTTAAGATTTCAGCACGCCGTGGTGAAGGTCGAACGTGAGCATCCGATGAATACGCCAGGGTCTTTCTCTGATTTAGATTTCCAAAGCCGTACCCCTTCAATTCTTGATAGTTGGCCCATTCAAGACCTCGTGCGATCCCCTGCTCCGCGCAGCCGACAGACACTCGCCGCCGAGAGATGTCCGCCAAACCCGAGTGACATTTTCCAGACGCGATCGATACGACGCTGTCGCGATTGCTGGGGCGTGAAATCGAGCGTCAGCTCTGGATCAGCGGTCTCCAGATTCACCGTTGGAGGGACCGTCTGATCGCGGATTGCCAACAGCGACGCGGCCAGTTCCACACTGCCAGCGGCACCCAGTAAATGCCCCAATCCCCCCTTCAAGCTTGAACATGCGATGCCATCCGCTGCCGTCCCCAGCACAGCGCGGATGGCCGCCGATTCGACCCGGTCATTGGGCAATGTCGCGGTCCCATGCAGGTTCAGATAGTCTGGAAGTTCGCGGACTTCGTTATGCAAATCACGCAACAACCGCTGCAGCGACAATCCTTGCGGGTCGAGTTGAGTCAACCCGCTGGGATCGGACAACATCCGACCAGACTCCCATTCGGCGTACCAGCTTGCCCCCCGCGCGATCGCATGTTCGAGGGATTCCAGCACCAGACAACCGGCCCCTTCCCCGACGATAAACCCCGAACGGTGGCGATCGAAAGGTCGACAGGCCGTCGCGGGATCCTCTGTCGAGCGTGCGAGCACCCCCAGTCGCTGAAACGACCCCAGAATCGCGGGCTGCAGCGATGCGTCTGAGCTACCCGCCAAGACGACGTTGCATCGGCCGTCGCGAATCAACTCGAACCCGCGTAGACAGGCAGCCAACCCCGTGGCACAAGCCGCAACAGGTGCCAAAGTCGGTCCCAGCGAACCATAGGCCTGTGCAATCGCCGCCGCCGCCGCGTTCGGCCAGACGCTTAACCATTGACCTGCGGTATCGTATGAGTTCGGATCTGACAGCAATCTGGAGGCCGTATGCAGGCTTCCCTTGCTGGTCCCGAACACGACTCCGGTTGAATCCGCTGCGAGCGTCCCCACATCCAGCCCCGCGTCGCCAATCGCTTCGTTCGAAGCCTCCAGAGCTAAGGCGATGACTGGATCAATTCCTCGTTCGGTGACCGACAGCGGCATTTCGCACGGAGCACCGACCAGCGGCGCTGTTCCCGTCCATTGCGGCGCTTGCAGCCAGCGTGATGCCGATTGGCCTGCCACAAGCGACCGCCAGGTCGATTCGCGGTCCGCACCCAGAGGCGTCCGAAGTCCGATGCCGGTAATGACCACTCGACGATTCGAGTGTGAGGACACGTCGGCACGAAAAGGCATCGTCACTGCTTCTAAGACCGCCCGCTCGCGCGACAGACACCAAACACAGCGGCACCGACCAGCAGGGCGACAACGATACTTTCGACGATGTAGTAGCGCGGTGGGGCCGAGACGTTTGCGGGGGGCGCAGGAGTATTGGCCTGAGCCAATGGAATCAGCAAGCCTTCAGCGCGTGCAGGTGGACTCGTTGCGACAAAAGGACACGCACAGGCCAATGCCAGAAATCCGCATCGAATCTGCCGTCCCAGTTGTCTTTTCATGTTCCGCCCCAGTTCACTGCACAAATTCCACCGCAGAAACTGTAGCGAACACGCCGACCGTTGCAAAGAGAGCGGTAGATCACTCGTCGCCCTTGCCAATGACCACAATGCCGGATTCGGTGACAGTATGCCCGTGAGCCCGATCCGCTTCCAGATCGTACCCCACCTCAGACCCTTCCGGGATGTGGACTCGCTTGTCGATGATGGCCCGCCGCACTTTGGCATTGCGACCGATGACAACTCCGTCGAACAAGATCGAATCTTCAACACTCGCCCAACTGTTGACCCGAACGTTGTATCCCAGCACGGAACGGAGCACGGAACCGCCCGAGATGATGCTGCCCGAACAAACCAGGCTATCCATCGCGTGCCCGACACGAGGATATTCCCCGTCATATTGAGCAAAAACAAACTTCGGCGGCGGCTGCTGCGGCTGATACGTGCGTAATGGCCACGAACGATCGTACAGATTCAGTTCAGGTTCGACCTTGATCAGATCCATATTCGCTTCGTAGATGGCGTCCAGCGTCCCCACATCGCGCCAATAAGAAGTATGGCCCGTATTCTTGTCGCGGAACGGATAAGCCCTGATCAGGTGCGTGTCGATCAGCGAAGGAATAATGTTTTTGCCAAAATCGTGAGCACTCCTCGGATCGGACGCATCGGCAATCAAGCGATCAAACAGGAAGTTCGTGTTGAACACGTAGACGCCCATTGATCCCAGGCAGCGAGTCGGATCGCCCGGCATCGGCTTCGGGTGTTGCGGCTTCTCCTGGAACTCGATCACCCGGTTATTCTCATCGATCTGCATCACGCCAAATTGCGTTCCCTCTTCCAGCGTACAGGGAAGACAAGCGACAGTGGCAACGGCACCAGAATCGATGTGATCCTTGATCAGTTCGGCGTAATCCATCTTGTAGATGTGGTCGCCCGACAAGATCAGCAGGTAATCGCTATGGCACTTCTCAATCGAGTAAATGTTCTGGTAGACGGCATCAGCCGTCCCCTTGTACCAGTCTTCGTGTAACCGCTGCTGTGGCGGCAGGACATCAATGAATTCGTCGAGTTCACGACACAGGAAACGCCAGCCAAGATTCATGTGACGATCGAGGCTGACCGCCTTGTATTGCGTTAGAACCAGCACCTTTCGCAGTCCACTGTTGATGCAGTTCGAAAGTGTGAAGTCGATGATCCGGTAGGCACCGCCAAAAGGGACGGCCGGCTTCGCTCGATCGCGTGTGAGCGGTTCCAGACGCGTTCCTTTTCCGCCTGCCAGAATCAATGCCAACACGCTTCGCATCTCAATCTCCTTCGCAGTAATCGGCCACCGGTCCACCAAGTCACGGTGATTTATACGTTGCCCGATGGAAAGTGAAGCTTTCGATCGCGGGCGTAGCATCGGCGAAGACCTCATTCTTGGCCGCAAGCGGAAAATTACTCTGCAACCGCTCTCAGCAACTTCAGCATCGTTTCCCTCACTTTCGGCTCCGCATCGGCCGCCAGATAACTGGAACGAGCCCGCCAGGTCTCATATCCCCCCAGCCGATGTTGCTCGGGCGGAGGAAGGTAGCCGTTATACCCATTCGCCAGTTCAATCGTGAACGTCCGCGGCAATGGACTTTCCTTTTTGACAGCCAAACCTGTTTCCGTAAAGGTCTCACAAGGACTCGACACAATCCCCAGAGATCCAATCCGGATCGCCTGCAGACGGACTTTCACCGTGCTCGGATACTTCGCTAATAACGTCGTTTCGCGAGCATAAATCAGCGGCATCCCTTTCAGCGGTCGATCACTCGTCTCACTCAGCAGCTTGTTCGCTCGCTCGAGATCTTCGTCGGAAGGGACTCGCACACCGAGTTCAATTTCCGTGTCCTGCACTCTCAACGGAAGTGAGTCGAAGTATTGAATCTCGCCATAGACCTTCGACACCGCTTGAACGATCGTTTCCGCAACGACACCCATTTGCTCGTACGGTTCGCGTTTTGGACCAGCCTTCAGGCTGAAATTGACGTTGTTCACGTCGCCACTCGTTCCATTCGACATGATGCCGACAAACGACGGCGCAGTCTTGCCCGCTTGAACCTGACGAGTCATCCGTGTCGCAAACTCGCCAAAATAATC
>CBIHQO010000155.1:0-10488 GCA_966211735.1 uncultured Schlesneria sp. | reverse complement strand
ACGAGTACAGCGTCGACAAGCAACGGGAATGCCTGGTCGGGTTGTCGATGGGTGGCAGTGGAGCGTGGAAGGTTGCAGCACGCACGAAAGATCGCTGGGCGGCACTGGTTCCAGTCAGTGCGATGGCCGATCCTGCTGACGCACCACTGGTTGCCGGAATTCCAACGTGGGTGTTTCACGCTTCCAGCGATCCGCTCGTGTCGCCGCACATCGCGACAGATATGGTTGCCGCCATCAATGCGGCTGGTGGAAAAGCACACTTCACCGAAGTGACGAAGCGAGCTCACGATTTGAGCAACGTGGTTTTCACGCAAACCGCTCTGACAGACTGGATGCTTGACCCCAGCAAAGAGCCAAAGCAGGATTTGGCCTGGGTTGAGCCTAAAGGTTACAACAACGGACACGAATCGGAACTGCCATTTATTCCCGGGGCCGAAATGCCTCGCGCTGTCCGCTTCCGCGTCTGCAAAGATGTCCTTGAAGCTCTTTGTTTTTCGGCACCCGAGAAGCTGGCTTCGAAGCCTGTCACCGGTTATGTCGGTGGCGTCTACCAGAGCGCCAAGGTCGGTGGATTCCTGCCGATCGACGTGGCGTTGCAAGGCTTGCACTACAGTGGACATGTCGAACGGTTGCGAATTGTCCCCATGGCACCGAATCGGTTGGTGATGCAGGTTGGCCTGCGTAATCTGACGATGACGGTTTCGAACTCGCAACTCAACGGCAAGCTACTGCTCTCCGCAACGGCCGGCGCGATGAATGTCGTCATCGGTCATCGTGCACCGGTCTGGCTGACCATCGAATGTCGTCCAACGGTCATTGATCGCAAAGTGCAGCTCAATCTGACCGGGATGGACTTCCAAATCCCGAATGACAATTGGTACGTGACGGAGCCAAACGGAGTTCACGTGCGCGGCTTGCCGTTCCTGAACGGTAAAGTCTCAGACGGCTTAGTCGACGGGATTTATAATCGTAAGGGTGAATTCGAACGTCAGGTCATGAACAGCGTTCCTGGCATGATTCAGAACTTCGAAAAGAAGTTGAACGAAGTCATCTTCAATCGAATCACCTGCGTTGGACAGATCGCGATGCCGATCTGGCAGCCTCGAATGAAGACGTATCCGGAAGAAGTGATCATCGACAACGACGGTGTCACGATTGTCTCTGGTGTGATTCTGGGAACGCTGGGACAAGTTCCAAAAGACTTCAAGATGAAGACTTACCCTGCCCCGACTGAATTCCCTCCTGTGATCAAGAACGGGCTTGAAATCGACGTTGCTGAAACGGTCGTTCCGGCCTGGAGCCAACTGATCATGACGGGACGTGTGAATCGATTTAATGTCTTCGACTTCACACCGAAAGAATACCACGCTCTGGCCGATCGCGAATTCTTGCAGGAAATGATTCCTGACCTGAAGAAGTTTGGCGAAGACGTGGAAATGAACGTCGACTTCCTGTTGCGTGACCCAATCCACCTGCTCGATCCGAAGCCTTCGACTGGACCCAAGTTACTGGATCAGCCACCAGGCAATCCGTTGACGTTGTCTCTGACATCGGTCCCATTGAACATCTCGATGCGACGTAAGGGAGAAACCAGATGGACTCCGGTCGGCGAACTCGATCTCAGCATCACGCGAGACTACGCTCCTTACGTTAAGAAGAACGGATTCGTTCGACGTGGACCGAAGTTTGCCGAGATTGGCGAATTCGACATCAAATCCAAGTGGTCATTTGCACCAGGATACGCTGCCGAAAACACGCATGTCGAGGAGGCAAAATTCACGGCCGCCGTGCTGAAGGCTCGTGAAGCCGCTCGACTGCTGGAAGGGGTGAAGCCAGATGCAGTTCACGACGTGGTTATGAACGGTGTTCCCCTGCGAATGGACGCCATGGACTGGAGCAAGAAACACCTGGTCGTGCAGTATCAACTGCCCGGCGTGATGGTCTCGAATGACTCCGGTGAAGCAGTCACCTACGAAGTGAAAGGTCCTTACACCGACTGGAGCAAGCCCCGAACATTGGCTCCCGGTGATTTTGACGAGTATCGCGTTCCTTATGCACTCACCTGGCGCCGTCGCAGCGATGCGGAAGTCCAGTACTACACTCTGCCAATGGGTAAAGAGATTTCGTACCGCATCGATCCAAAACCAGGAATGGTCCTGGTGAATCACGCAGAAGAACTTCAAGAAGACCGAATCGTTCCTCAGAAATGATGCAAGACTGCTGGCAGTGACCTCGCGAGAGCGAGGTCACTGCTAATGCAACGTGATCAAGAGTGCCGCATTCAACAATAGTCGTACTTGAGCGACGCAGGGTGAATAGAAAACCATCAGCCAGAGATCGAACAGTCAATTGACCATTCTGGGCCAGCCGATATGCCGATAAAGGGAACCTTGCAGGCGATGCAGTCCCTGATGACCAACCCTCTCCCCTTCACCGACAATTAGGTCCGAGGAGACATTGATCGATGAATGGATTCGCTGATCAACTGCCACAATCTGCAAATGCGGCCGATGCGACGCAGGGATTGTTTCCCCTGCTTCTGTCGCCCTTCGAACAATACATGGTTCAAGACAACACGAACGATTATCCCATGTCGTTCGTGCTGATCTTGAAGCTGAACGGTAACCTGAACCGCGAGGCGTTCGAGCACTCTGTCGACTTCGCGCTGAAACGCCATCCGTTGCTGATGAGCCATGTCGCACAAGTCCGTGGAAAGGGTTTGTGCTGGATTCCAGTCGCATCGCCAACTCCGCAAATTGCCTGGGAAGATCACGGAGAACCGCGGAAGTTGCCCGAGCAGGAGAAAATTGATCTCGCGACAGAGATCGGTCTGCGTGTCTGGGTCGATCGAAATCCCACTGCTGCGGAACTGGTCTTTCAATTTCACCATGCCTGCACAGATGGACTGGGTGGCGTTCAATTCATCGGGGATTTACTGGCGTGCTACGGCCAGAAAACCGCGCCCGAGGGAGCGGAACTGCCTGAGATTGAACCCGTCTGCTTCGACCGATTGCTGGCACGCACCAACTACTCGCATGTCGAATCCGAAGCACCGCCGAAGACGGTGAGTTGCCCGGTGATGCTCAGCAGGCGTTTGATGAAGCTGCTACGCCGGCAACCGGTCCCATTGGCAGCAACACGCAAGAACTCCATCGGAACTCGGTTGGAATTCCCTGCAATCATCAGCCGAACGATCGATCGGCATACTTTGCAGCAGTTGAAAGTCGTGGCGGCCCGAAAATCTGTCGAGTTGAACGATCTGTATCTACTGGAGATGTTTCAGACGATTCGCACCTGGAATCTCCAGAACGGAAAGAACCGGGATAATCAATGGTTGCGGATTGGAATGCCAACCAGCCTGCGGACGCCTTTGCACGATCAGATGCCAGCCGCGAATATCGTCAGCTATATGTTTTTGACTCGCCGTTCCAGCGATTGTCATCAGCCGGACGACTTGCTTGCCGATATACACCGACAAACGTCCACGATCGTTAACCAGCAGCAAGGTCGGTTTGTGGCCATTGGCTTGAAATATTTGCTGAGGATTCCAGGTTTGCTGTGGTGTCTGTTGCGGATGAACCGCTGCTTCACCTCAGTCATCCTGACCAACGTGGGTGATATTCGCCGGCAATTTACGGCTCGTTTCCCGCTCAAGCAGGGACGTTGCGTGGCGGGGAATGTGACCTTAGATGTGCTGACCGGTGCAGTCCCCGTTCGCCCCAATACACGGCTGTCAACCTCGGTCGGTACCTACGCCGGTAACCTGTACATCAATATGCATTGCGATCCTTTGAGTTTCACCAAAGAACAAGCCGAACAGCTCGCAGATATCTTCGTGACCAAATTGAAGCAATTGATTCCTGCGGACATTGCCGAAGAACGGCGAGCAGCATGATTGGGCCCTAAAGCTGTTCTTAGGAAAATTGATGTCCAAGACAGAATTTACTGCTGAAGAATTTGAGGCGCTTGGCGAAGGGGCGCTGTGGCCTCGATTCCTGCTGTTCCCTGCCGTTGCCGTTGTTGGATATATCGGGTTCGTGCTGGGATGGGGCGGGGAAAGTCTTTGGGCGAGGTCACTCTGGTCGCTCTCTTTGGGCTACTGCTGGTTCTGTGTCGCCGGATCGTTTCATGAGTCCGTCCATCAGACGATGGGGCGCTGGCGAACCGCGAACATCTGGTTCGGACGAGTCGTCGGCACGTTCCTGGGCATTCCCTATAGCGCCTACCGCGAAACGCATATTCGGCATCACGCTTATCTCAATACATCAGAAGATTTCGAACTGTGGCCCTATTCGAGTCCAGATCGTTCATTGGCGTTCCGACGGGCGTTCGTGCTGTTCGATCTGTTCGGCGCGGTGATCGCCAATCCGATTGTTTACGGTCGTATTTACTTCTCCAAGCGGTCACCGTTGAACGCGCCAGCGCGAACGACAATTGGACGCGAATATCTGGCGATGGTTGCCTTCTGGGGCGCGGTCGCGGTGACGCTGGTCGCGCTGACGGTTGCGGGCCAGATCGACTGGCAGCGCTTTGATCCCATGTGGTTGTTGCCGATGCCGATTGCCGCAGCTTTCAACGGATTCCGAAAATTCACCGAGCACTTAGGGATGGCGAGCACGGATCCGATCCTCGGAACGCGCACCATCATTGGAAATAACTGGATCACTCGCCTCTGCTCGTACTTTAATTTCGAACTGTTCGTGCATGGTCCACACCATCGGTTTCCAAAGTCGCCGCACTTTGAACTCGAATCCAAGCTCGCAGAATATCGCCGCAAGAATCCAGAAGCCGTAGTGCCATTGTTCTCGAGTTATTTCGCGGCTGCGTTAGATACGATCCCTTGCCTCTGGTGGAATCCAGGGGTGGGCGCGAATGCAGGAGGGAAGAATCGCTTCCATCTTGCCCAAGGTGTGGAGAATTTTGTCAGCGAGGTCGGTCAATCCACTGATGACCCGCGGCAGCGTGCCGCCTGATGCGAAACTTACCTATCGGCATCGCATGCCGGTGCCATTGACTGATGAAACCATGTCGACTCGAATTCAATCTTCGCCGTTTTCGACATATGCCGAATTCTGGAACTACTACGTCCGTGAGCATCAACATCCTGTGAATCAGGCATTGCATGTGATTGGAACGGTCGGCGGCCTTATTTGTGTTGCAATGACGATTGGCGTCTCGCGGTGGTGGGGGCTGGCTATTCTACCCGTAGGGTACGGCACGGCGTGGTTGGGTCATGTCCTGATCGAACGAAATCTTCCCGTCACATTGAAATATCCGCTCTGGTCGTTGCGTGCGGACTACCAGATGGTGCTGACTTTACTGCTGGGTCGCCAGATTCGATCACAGGAAGCCGCCCCAGATGCCAATGATCGACGCGCAGCCTGATCGCGATTCTCTTATTCGACATGCACGAGTATTCAAAGCGCCGCCGATGTCTGAGGTGCTGGATCAGCCGGTTCGCTGCTGGCAACGCAGGCGGCAATCGCCAGGTCACCGGTGACATTCACAACCGTGCGGCACATGTCGAGGATTCGATCGACGCCCAGGATGATGCCGATTGCGGCTCCCGGAACGCCGACCGATTGCATCACAACAACGATCAAAGGCAATGAACCGCCAGGAACTCCGGCCGTTCCCACGCCGGCGAGGACTGCCATCAGCACGACAGTGAACTGCTGGCTCGCGGTCAGTTCGACGCCCATGACCTGAGCCAGAAAGAGCACCACGACACCTTCATAGAGGGCCGTACCGTTCTGGTTGCCTGTGGCCCCAACCGTAAGCACGAAGTTGGCAACTCGTGGTGGCAGCTTCAACTGATCATGAGCCACTTCCATCGCGGTCGGAAGTGTTGCGCTCGAAGAAGAGGTGCCGAACGCGACCAGCATCGCTTCGGAGACATCTCGAAAGAACGACCAGGGCGATCGCCGCGCGAATACCATGACCAAGATTGAATAGACAACGAATAGCTGTAGTCCCAAACCGAGCAGCGCTGTGATCACGAACCAGAACAGGGTCTTGAGGATCCCGAATCCCAGTTGAGCCGAAAGCGCAAAGACCAGACAGCCAGCGCCGACAGGGGCCAGTTTCATCGCAAACGAGATGACAGCCATCGCGATGGCGTAGAGACCTTCAAGCCATGCGACGAAAGTCTTTGTTTCTTCTGGTCGCGACGTAATGGCGATTCCGCAGACCAGCGAAAACACCATGACCGCCAGCATGCCGTTCCCTTTGGAACTGCCATCCACGGCACCGACCATTTCCTGCAACGGGTTTTCGGGAAGGAGATCAACCAGGACATCCCGCACGGGCTTGGCTTGCTTGGCCTTGTCCATGTTTTTCGCGGCGCCCTTCGAGTTATCCTCGTCGTTCAGCAACTTTGCGCGTTGCTCTGGCGTGAGCGAACGACCGGGTTGCAATCCATTCACCAAGCCGACGCCAATCAGCACCGCCGCCGTCGACAGGATTGCCGTGAACCCCAAAGTCTTCAGGCCGATCATGCCTAACTTGCGAACGTCACCAATTTCGACGACAGCCAACGTCAACGCGGCAAAGACCATGGGTACCACAACCATGAACATCAGCCGCAGAAAGACGCTTCCCACGGGCTTTGCCCAGTAGATGACATCGTCCAGCCACCCTCGCAATTCATTGCCGTCACTGTCTGACAGCCAGTGTTCGTAATAGCCATCGATCTGGCCGTTGCCATTCAGATCCTGCGAATAATTCTTCGAAACTGTCCCGAGGTAGTTGCAGAGCAGACCCAAGGCGACGCCAATGAGCAAACCGATCAGGATCTTGGTGTGGAGCGGCATCCCTCGATGGGTGGGTGAATTTGCGGGAAGTTCCATCGTGGATTGCTTTCAGCAAGGATGGTGATGCGCCCGAAACGCGGCCTCGCTTCCAGTGCGAAACCGAGAATGCTGGACTGTCTGACGCAGTGTAACCACCAAACGCCGGAAAGGCAGGCAGAACGGCATATCTTCGGTACGCCGAATTGTCGGTATAATCGGAGTTGTCGCTGTCCCCGTCCCATGTAGTTGTCGAAGTTTCGCTAATCCGATCTGGCAGGGACTAGTCGGTGTGGCAGACTAGCAACAGCGCCAAAACAACATTGCGATTTGTAGCCATAACACGGGGAAGATTCTCTTCCCGGACGCGTCGGGATATTCGCCTTATGAATCCGCTGAATCTGTTCCGTCGGAAACAACGCCCGAGCGATCATCCGGCCGGCATTCATATGACGTTTGCGCAGTCCAGCGTCGTCCATTCTGTCACCCGCACTGCGGTGATGCTGCGGAAGCAGACGTGGATCTTCCCGATCGTGGCGATCATTGCCTTGTCGCTGCTGGCGTTTGGAGTTCGTCGAGCGATCGAAGCGACGATGAAGGCCAACTTGAAGTCGCAACTGCAGACGTTGCTAAACGTTGAAAAAGAGATGTTGGAGACTTGGTTCAACGTCCAGTGTTCGACGGCGGAAACTGCGGCGAACGACATGCAGATTCGCGAAGCGATTTACGACTTGGTCGCGGAATTTGAAAAGACTGACCAAGTCGCACCCGGAGAAACGCCTCTCATGCGTCCCGGTCAGATCGCTGAAAGCCACCGCCAGTTGCGAAGTGAGTTAGGCCCCACTCTGTCATCCCATCATTTCGTCGCGTATTTCGTCGCTGATAAGCAGAAACGCATTATCTCTTCGACTTATGAAGAGTTCATCGGGCGGCGCGATATCGCTGAGTACGATCATTTCATCTCTCGGGCACTGGATGGAAAGACGACCGTTTCTGCGCCGCTTCCCAGTGTCGCCGTGATGAAGGACGAATTCGGAAAACTCCGCACCGGTGTTCCGACCATGTTCGTCTGTACTCCGATTCGCGATGCCCGGTTTCAAGTTGTCGGTGCCCTCGCACTGCGCATGCGCCCCGAACGTGAATTCACTCGGATCCTGCAGCTTGGTCAGATCGGGTCGTCTGGCGAAACGTATGCCTTCGACAAGCTGGGACGAATCGTTTCGAATAGTCGCTTCGATGAGTCGCTCGTTCTGATTGGGCTACTGCCAGACACAGAGCATGTCCGTTCCATGTTGAATCTGACAATCAAGGATCCGGGAGGCAATCTCCTGGATGGGTATCGTCCAAAGGCTCGTCGCGGGGAACTTCCCTTTACCAAGATGGCCGCTTCGGCGATTGATGGAAACACCGGCGTTGACGTGAATGGATATCGAGACTATCGGGGCGTTCCTGTAATCGGAGCTTGGACCTGGCTGAGTGACTACGGCATAGGAATGGCGACCGAAATCGATGCGGCCGAAGCGTTCCGTCCCCTCTACATCCTGCAATGGACGTTCTGGGGCCTCTACGTCCTTTTAGCGATCAGTTCAATCGCGATCTTCATCTTTTCAGTGGTCGTCGCTCGCCTCCGTCGACAGGCTCAAAAAGATGCGATCCAATCTCAGAAGTTGGGACAATACACACTGGAAAAGAAGCTGGGAACGGGCGGAATGGGTGTCGTCTACAAGGGAATGCACGCTGTTCTGCGAAGGCCCACAGCGATCAAGTTGCTGAATGTCGACAAGGTGAACGAAGATTCGATCAAACGCTTTGAACGAGAAGTTCAGATTACCTCGCAATTGAACAACCCCAATACCGTCGCCATCTATGACTTCGGTCGCACGGCGGAAGGCGTCTTCTACTATGCGATGGAGTATCTCGACGGGATTGACCTGCAGACGCTTATCGACCGTTACGGCCCGCAATCAGAAGCACGAGTGATCCACATTCTGCAGCAGATCTGCGGTTCGCTGTTTGAAGCGCATTCGCTGGGGTTGGTGCACCGGGATATCAAGCCCGCGAATATCATGTTTAACCGCCGTGGCGGAGAACCAGACGTTGTGAAGGTTCTGGACTTCGGTCTGGTGAAAGCCATCGACGATCAGAAGCAGTCCAACATGACATCTGACGGACTGACAGGCACTCCCCTGTACATGTCTCCCGAGGCGATTCAGAATCCGCAGTCCGTCGACACTCGCAGCGACATCTATGCTGTGGGAGCCGTCGGCTATTTCCTGTTGACCGGCCAGCCTGTCTTCAGTGGCAACAACATTGTCGAACTCTGTCAGATGCATGTCACTCGACTTCCCGATCCACCTTCGCAGCGGTTAGGAAGACCTGTATCCCCCGAGTTGGAAAGCTCGCTGATGGCATGCCTGGAAAAGTCCCGGGCGAAGCGTCCACAGACGACTCGAGATCTCAGCTTGTTGCTGTCTCGCGCGCCCGCCGCCACCGAATGGTCGATCGAAGAAGCCGATGCCTGGTGGGGCAAACACGAACGGGGACACACCAATATGACGCAGGTCGCGATTGAAGAGATGGCGTCAACACCTGCCGGCGTATTCGATCGAACCATGATCAAAGGGAGCTAGCACCTGCTCCTCTCGTCATGCCAGCGAGTTTTGCGACGATGTCGATGCAGGCACTAACGCGAGGGAAACGGATTCCCGGATTCGACGGCTTTCTTGCGTTCCCGCAGGCATTCGCGGCTGGCGATTTCGTAGTCGCGGCAAACTTGCGGACGATATTGGTGATGTTTGCATAATCGTGTGACCGGGTCGAACCACAAACAGCAATCCTGTGGCTCCTGTCCTCGCGACAGGCCCGAAAAATGAAAATTGATTTCGTCGATCAGCTCCTGTGGAAGATTGGGAGGACGAAAAGGATGTGGAATGGCATAGTGCGATTGAGACGCGTAGAGAAGGACCGGAGATCCGATTCCGAAGCAACAAACGCCGCAGTTGTCACAAGTCGTCGGCGGCAGGATTGGCAACGAATTCATCTGCGATTGGCGCTTTCATCGACGCATCAATGATTCGGTCCATTCGACAGCCAGGTCGGGACGCAATTTCGAGAGTCGATCCCGCCCGGCCCGAGTGATCGAATTCTGCGGCAGGATCAGCCATTTCAGCAGCGGGAGCTTTGCACAAGCATCAATGTCGGAGTCATCGAGTTGCCCACCCTCAAATCGCAATTCGCTCAGAGATTGACTGTCGGCCAACTTGGCGATGCCCTGACGTCGAACATCTGTTCCAATGAGCGTTAGAGAATTCAATCGTGGGAGTTTTGACAGTCGCGCCATCCCCTCGTCCGAGAGGGGAGCGCAAATGACCAATGTCCGCAAGCTTGTGAGGCATTCTAAGTAACCGAGAATATCATCGCCGCGTTGCGTCTGGACTCGCAGACTTTTCAGCCGTGGAACATGCTGCAGATGAACCAACCCATGGCCATCGACATCATTTTCCATCAGCGACAGGCTCAACAGATTCGGGAATCTGGCCAAGACGGATAAGCCGTCATCCGTCACAAAAGAACTCGACAGACGCAGCATTTCCAGTCGTGGCAATTCCCGCAGTTCCTGAAGCATGAGATCGTCAACATTGCTGTGATCGAGATTGATTTCCACGAGTTCAGAGGCAGCGCTGGAAACTACAGTCAGGTC
>CBIHQO010000154.1:0-10518 GCA_966211735.1 uncultured Schlesneria sp. | reverse complement strand
TGAGCGACTGGTTCTGGGGCATGAATCGATTGGTCGCGTGCTGGATGCTCCTGCGGATTGCGGTTTGGTTGCGGGTGACTTCGTCGCGGGGATCGTGCGACATCCCGATCCTGTGCCGTGTGCGAACTGTGCGGTCGGCGAGTGGGACATGTGCCGCAATGGTCTGTACACCGAGCGAGGGATCAAAGAGATCGATGGGTTCTGTCGCGAGCGGTATCGGTCGGACCCGCATTTTCTGGTGAAGGTGCCCGCCTCGCTGGGGATGGAAGGGGTATTGATCGAGCCGACCAGTGTCGTTGCCAAGGCGTGGGATCACATCGAGCGCATTGGGTCTCGATCGGCCTGGAAGCCGAAGGTCGTGCTGATCACCGGTGCCGGTCCGATTGGGCTGCTGGCCGCGATGATGGGGCGGCAGCGTGAGCTGGAAGTGCATGTCCTTGATATTGTCACCGATGGACCCAAGCCGGGTCTGGTGGCTGACCTGGGGGCCGTCTATCATTCGGCCGGCATCAAGGAATTGGCGAGCAAGGCTGACATCGTGATCGAATGTACGGGGATCGGGCAACTGGTCTTCGACATCTTGTCGGCCACACCTGCGGGGGCGATCACGTGCCTGGCCGGGATCTCGAGCGGCGGTCGAACGATCTCGGCCGACTTCGGCACGCTGAATAAGTCGATGGTGCTAGAAAACGATGTGGTCTTTGGCTCGGTCAATGCGAATCGCCGCCACTACGAAATGGCGGTCAACGCGCTTGCTCAGGCCGACCACGCCTGGCTGCGGCGCATCGCCAATCGACGCGTCCCGCTGCAGCAATGGCACGACGCTACGACTCGCGGTCCCAATGATGTGAAGACGCTGATTCAGTTGGCGGAGCTGTGATTCCCTTTGGAGTGCGGTGGCTCGACACCGCTTTGGATCAAGTTGAAATCGTGGCCTGATCACAACGGAGCGAAGATCGTAAGACATCGCAACATTCTCTATCCTCGAGGCGGTCTCGCATTGCCGAGTCCTCGGTTACTGAAACCAAAGCTCCGTCGAGCCGGAGCACTCCAAAATCGATCAATCACAATCTCCAACTCCGAAATCTTTTGTTACGATGTTTCACCGCCTGCGATGATGCCTTATTGACTCCCGCCGAGATTGCTCACCATGACTTCCCGCCTGATGCTGACGATCTGCTTACTCGCCGCTCTATCCACCGCGGCGTTGGCCGACTTGCCGTCACCGCAGTTGCATCGCATCACGCCCTTGGGGATTAATGCGCCGGGTGAGGTGGAAGTGACGATGCTGGGGGCAGACCTGGAAGGTGTCGATTCGCTATTGTTCGATCATCCGGGCCTGAAGGCGACTTTCGTCAAAGAGAAGGTCTTCAAGATCACGGTTCCTGCGGATGTCCCTGCCGGGACCTATGACGTGCGAGCGGTGGGGCGATTTGGTGTGACGAATCCGCGACTGCTGTCGATCACGCATGGCCTGCAGGATGTTGCCGAGGTTGAACCGAACAATGCCGCCGACAAGGCGCAGGCGATCGCGGTGAATAACGCGATCAATGGCGAGTCCGATGGCAACAACCAGGATCTGTATCGACTGCCACTGAAGCAGGGTCAGCGAATCATCATCGATTGCCAGTCGGCTCGATTGGATACGGAGATGGATCCGGAACTGGTGCTGTTTTCGGCAACCGGCCAACCCCTGCAGAGCAATCGCGATTATTACGGCCGCGATCCGATGATTGATTTTCTGGCTCCGGCCGACGGCGATTACCTGATCGAAGTACGCGATCTGACCTATCGTGGCGGCTATCCCTATCGATTGATCGTGACGAACAAGCCACATATCGAGAACGTGTTTCCTCGAGCGGTCCAGGCGGGACAGGCCGTCGAACTCACGGTGCTCGGCCAGAATCTGGGAGCGGGTTCGCAGCAGTCACCGTGGAAGGTGGGCGACGTCAGTTTGGACATGGTGAAGCTGCCCATCACGGCTTCGAACAACATCACACCGACGGGCGCGTATCGATTCATCGAGCATGCGTCACAGCATTCGGTGCTGCCGACCGCGGCGACTTGTACACTGGTCGGCGAACAGATCTCGTTGCTAAACGCGAATCCTCAAATCCTGCTGGTCAGCGACACGCCGACGACAATCGAGGCCGAACCGAATGACACTCGCGAGCAGGCTCAATCGTTGACCTTGCCTGCCGTGGTGAGTGCTCGCTTTGATCATCCGCGCGATGTCGACTGGTACACGTTCGAAACCGATGATAAGGGAGGGGCCTATGGGTTCGATGTGTATTGCGAACGCATTGCCGGTCGAGCCGACCCCGCGCTGACCGTGATGGACGAGAAGGGGAACATCGCCGGTTCGCTGGACGACTTCGGTCATCGCATTTCCTCGTTCGATGGGCATCTGCGAGACCCCTCGGGTTCGATCAACCTGGCTCCCAAGACGAAGTATCGCGTCATGGTCAAGGAGGCTTACGGATACGGCGGGGCTCGGTATCAATACGTGCTGAGTGTCCGCAAGCCGCAACCGGACTTCTTTGTGGCGTCGATGCAGTCGACCAACAACATGGCTGGAACAACGATCTGGCAGGGCGGGGCCGAGCACCTGGACATCGTGGTGCATGCCAAAGACGGCTTTACCGATTCGATCGCGATTACGGCAGAAGGGCTGCCCCCGGGACTGCATGCGGGTCCGCTGACGATCACCAACAATTCACGCGGGACGCTGGTGTTGTGGGCGGATGATAATGCCGCCCCATGGACGGGGCCGGTCAGGCTGTTCGCGACCGCCAAAGTAGGCGACGCGACGCTTCGACGCGAAGTCCGCGCGTTCTGCCGCGTCTTCAATCAAGTCGGCAGCCGGGAAACTCGCGAGCAGGTTGTTGCGATCCGTGAAAAGACGCCGTTCAGTCTGTCGATCGAGCCGGATCGTATCCAAGTCGAATCCGGTAAGAAGGCCGAAGTGAAGTTGCGACTGGTCCGGCACTGGCCCGACTTCAAGAACGCCGTGAACTACCAACCGCTCAATTTTCCGGGTGGGTTCCAACTCGGCAACGGCACGATCAACGCTGATCAGACCGAAGTCACGATCACGATCGACGTGCAGGGGGGGACGCGAGCAGCCGACTATACGCTGGTGGTTCTCGGGCAGGGCCAGGTCCCTTTCAATAAGGACGCCTCGAAGCCGGAGAAACCGAATACGCTGGTCTCGATCCCTAGTCGCCCGCTGACGATCACGGTGACGGAACCGCCGAAGAAGTGAGGGTGGCTCGTTTACTGTCTTCCGCTGTGGTCGCTCGGAGAGTTGTCACCTGGTTGCAGGGACATTGAAGTTGAATTCCAGCCGACTGGCAGGAATATCCAAGGTGTTGGTGAACACCGGAAAAAGGGGAGTTCCATTGGGGTCCGTTGCGGTCGCCTCGCCGGTATAGCCGTGAATCCGAATGATGTGCGGTCCGCTGATCGGTCCTTGAGAGGCCGGAGCCTGATAGGCTCCATCGCGGATCTCGACTTCCACGACAGGGCCTTTATTTCCTTCTTTGGCATCGGGTTCGAATTCGATTCGTCCTTTGGAAACAGGCTTGCCATCGTAAGTGACTTTCCCCGAGAGCGAGACCTTGGATCGCTGGCCGTTGGATCCTCCACCGCATCCCAGACCAATGATTGCGCCCAACAGCAGCAGGCACATTACGCTGAGGGTTTTCGAATTCTTCATTTCGTTGTGGTGCCTGTTCGTCGTGTCTTGTTTGAGATGTTCAACTCGTGCAGGACAGGCACGAATATGGATGGTGCCTGCCTGCCCGTGATGAACAATGTGGCGGGATCGTCGTGCTTCGCTGCCAGATCGAATTGAGCGGACGACAGGTTCTAGAATTCACCAGTCACTTCGCCGGAGGACTTGGTTCCCAATGCTCCCCAGACACCGTACGGGCTTGGGCCAGATGTCACTTCAGGAGCGCTTTTGTTACCGCAATCAATATTGTTGGAAATAAAACGGACGGCACCATCAGCCATCACGACGTGGACGCCGCCCGTGTGAAAGCTGGCGGCACTCGCAAGGGCATAGCCGTCGCCATAGGCTTCTGACAGACAACTGGGGCTGTTTGGAGGCAACACGGTATTGACACCCGCATGGGCGACGAGGCCACTATGCCACAGTGAGCCCAACGGTCGACTTGTTTGTGGTGTGTATCCAGATGCCCACTGCCCATTGGCATTTCCTGCGAGACAAATGGAAGGATTGGTTCCCAGGCCACTGACTGACTGCGCACCGAAGCCATAGATCGAGTTCGGATTATTCCCTTTGCATTTTTCGGCCAGCATGATGGTGTTGCTGGTTCCATCGACGACGTCACCAATGCGGGTACTGGATCGATATCCGAAAATGCCGCGCACCGGGCCGCCTTGATTCGTCGCGATCGTGTCCCCCATGCTCATTGCGTAGTCGCGCTGACCAGCGAAGAACGAGTTGCCGTTGTAGTAAGTTCCTTGAGGCGAGGAAGGGCATAGAAAAACCGGCAGCCGCTGCCCCCAGGCAAAGTAAGCGAAGTCGCGAGGGGGACCGAATGGGGCAGTGACTGACGACGAGCAGCCCGCAACCTGACCCGACGGGGAAGCAATTAAGTTGTAGAGCGGTGCCTGGTCGAGGTAGGGGAGAAGAAACACGAACCCATTGATCGTGTCTTCATTGTGGCAGGCAGCAGCATCGGATCTTGAGCCCGCTGTTCCACCCTCTCGCCAGACGAAAACATTCAGCGTGTCGTGGTAATTGTGCACTGCCAGCCCCAATTGCTTCAACGCATTTTTGCATTGGGTCCGACGAGCAGCCTCGCGAGCTTGCTGGACCGCTGGTAGCAGCAAGGCGATCAACACCGCAATGATGGCAATCACGACCAGAAGCTCAATCAATGTGAAGGCATTTCGTCTGCTAATTCGGAGGGAAGTGACCATGCTTTGTTCCTTAACGTAAAGCTATAAGACACTTGTGGAGAATAACAAAAAATACGGAATGTCTTAAATATAGTATTCTGTCTTTTATTGCAAGATCACGAAATTTGGTATCGAATCTCAGCGAGAGTGGATCCGGTTTCTCGCTTTGGAGCAGGGTCTGGTGTGGCACCGATCCCGGTCGAAATGAACACTCGATTCAATCGCGCCGAGATTGAGCAAGCGCTCGCCGATGTCGCGCGTCGGAGAATGGCGATTCAGGACGTGTCTTGCGAAAGAAATTGTGGCCGAGCGTCTTTACATCGGTTAATTGCGCAGCGGGGTGGCCGGGTCCGGAGCGGCCTGAAGCGTCTTCGCGAAGGCCCGGTGGAGGTTCAAGGCGCGTTGTTGTTGAATCACCGCGAACTGCTTGGTTTCATTCATGGGAAGGGCTGCCAAGCTGTGGCCGAGAGTCGGCCTGCTTCCATTTTCCATGAAGTTTGGATGTGTGTTGACAGACCGGGTCTTCGCGAAGACGCCGCTCCAGACCCCGCTACCAACCGCCCACGAAGAAGCTTACGACCAGAACCAGGGCATGTACTTAGGCCCGCAGCCCGTCGGTTACGCTTCAGCATCACCGACGAGGAGTGAGCGGTACTGCTTCTATTCGTCGGCAGGTTCGTCGTCCGCGTCGGTCTCTTTTTTCTGGCGTCGTTTCTTGGTGACGGGGGCTTCCGCACGGCGAAAGACGGCGACGACGTCTTCGATCGGCACGACGTAGAGCAGGTTGTCCGATTCGAAGTCGACCGGGATGGCGTTCTTGGGATGGAACAGCACCTTGTCATACTTGCGGACCGGAAAATCGCTATCGCGTTCGATCTGCACACTGATTTCGACGACGCGACCGGTAATCGTCGGAATCTCGGCCTGATCCGGCAACACAATGCCTCCACGCGTCTTCTGGCGCGCTTCGTCCTTGCGAATCAGGATGCGTTTGCCAAGCGGTTCCACATAGTCGGTCACGACGGTCTCCGGTTCGATCTTTGACAGATTTGGCCTACGTCATGATTCTAGGCGGGTGGTAAAGAGGAAGAAAGGCTTCTTGCGATGGCGTCTGTTCGCTCGCGGGAGTATGGCACGCGATGAGTTTCGGAAGGGGGTCGGATTTCGGCTTCATTCGCGACCATACCCATCGCAAGGCCTCAGAGCGTGCCACTCCGGAGAGGGATGGCCTGGCGTTCACCGTAAGTCCAACTGTTTTCAGAATTCCGACGATGCATCCAGCATTTGCTGACGATTTGCCGTCCGATACTGTTCGGCCTCGTCGATCGTCGTAAACGTCATCGATTTGCCTTCTGACCATTTTTCGTCGGTCGACCAGGCGGCCTGATAGGTCCTTGGCATTGTGGTCTTGCCGGTGAGGCCGGCCACGTCACGATCGGCGCGTTCTACTCCGATGGCCAGGATCCAGCAGCCGGGGGCCAATTCGTAGGGTTCGATATCCATTTGTGGTGATCCTGTTTGGGAATACTGCGGAACGGTGTCACGCAGCAAGTGGAGCGACGGTCGATTGCGGCGGCTGTTTGAGTTGCAAATATCGAGCCACCCCTTGGATTGCGGTTACGCGGCTCGGGGGGCAATTTCGCCGAGCGATTACGGAAGTCGATGGGTGAATCCCTTCCAAGGATGTCCGCCCAAGGTCTTGGCGACTTTGGCTGCGGGAAGGGGCCTGCCTTCGCCTTTCCGCATCACTTGGTCTATCTGTCGTTGTCGAGTACAAACGGATTTCGGCCCTGTCCGCACTTCGCCGCCACCCAGGAAGGCATTCATGACGATTCAGCAGTTATCTGAGGAACAGATTCGCGATTGGACGGTCGAGCAGAAGGACAAGTGGTGGCTGGAGAATGTTTATCGCGGGAATATGCCCCAGTTGACGATTCGCTCGGCGTTGATGGGTTTCATCCTCGGCGGTCTGCTGTCGGCGACAAATCTGTACATCGGAGCTAAAACCGGCTGGTCGCTGGGGGTGGGAATCACCTCGGTCATCCTGGCGTTTGCCTTCTTAAAGGTTCTGCAGCAACTCGGGATGAAAGAGTTCACGATCCTTGAGAACAACGCGATGCAGTCGATCGCGACATCGGCCGGTTACATGACCGCCCCGCTAATCTCATCGCTGACCGCGTACATGATCGTCAATAAGGTGATCATCCCCTGGTGGCAGATCATTCTGTGGAATATCTCCCTCTCGATCCTGGGGGTGCTATTCGCCTTTCCCATGAAGCGGCGGTTTATCAATGACGAACAGCATCCGTTCCCCGAAGGCCGCGCGGCTGGGGTTGTGATGGATACGCTGCACTCATCGGATGCGTCGGTCGGGCTGATGAAGGCGAAGATTCTGGGCGCTGCCGCCGGAACGGCCGCCTTCATTAAGTTCCTGCAGTCCGAGGGAATCCAAACGTGGATTCAGACACGAGTCGGTATTGCTAAGGACAAGGTGCTGCATCTGCACGAGGATCTGTTTCAGTTGTTCGGACTGACTGGCGCCAATGCTCCCAAGCTACGGGGCGTCGATATCAATCAGCTCACCATTTCGCCGACTGTGGATGTGGCCTTGATCGGGGCAGGGGGATTGATGGGGGTTCGGGCCGGTGTTTCGCTGCTGATCGGTGCCGTCCTGAACTACGTGATCCTGGCTCCGTGGATGATTGAGCTGGGTGAGATCAAACCGAAAGCGGACGGAACCTATGGAATGAGGCAAATCACGATCTGGGCCTTGTGGCCTGGCGTTGCTGCGATGGTGGTGGCTTCATTCGTCTCGTTCTTTTCCAAGCCCGATGTGATCACGAGTGCCTTCCGAGGGCTGACTGGCAAGCGCACTGGAGACGATGTGCTGAAGGATATCGAGTTTCCGTTGTGGATCTCGGTGGTCGGCATTCCGATCATGAGTCTGATTACCGCCTGGATGGGTCTGGCCTTCTTCGATGTGCCGATCTGGGCGTCACTGATTGGACTGCCACTGACGTTCATTCTGTCGCTGGTCGCCGCGAATTCGACGGCCCTGACCAGTACGACTCCGGTTGGTGCGACCAGCAAGATCACGCAGTTGTTCTACGGCATCATTCGCCCCGGCGACATCAAGTCGAACCTGGCGACGGCCGGCATCACGGCTGAAGTCGTCAGCAATTCGTCGAATCTGCTGATGGATATCAAGCCTGGTTACATGCTGGGGGCCAAGCCGCGTCAACAGGCGATCGGCCATATCATCGGCATCTTCAGTGGGGCGATTGCCAGCACGTTCCTGTTCTTCGCGCTGTTCACCAAGGGACTCGACCCGAACGACCCCGAGACCATCACCAACCTGCAGAATGACCAATTCCCGATGCCCGCCGTCACGATCTGGGTCGGTGTCGCGCAGGTTCTGAAGGAAGGGCTTCACAAGCTGCCCAGTTCAATCCAGATGGCCGTGATCATTGCTTCCGTGGTCGCCCTGGCGTTGGAAGTTACGCGGATCATCACGAAGAATCGATTCCCTCTGTCCCCCGTGGCGATGGGCCTGGCCTTCGTGATCGACTTCCGATCGTCGCTGTGCATGTTTACCGGAGCTCTTTTGTTCTGGTTGCTGGGCGTGGGGCGAGTGAAAGAAGAGCACGCCGCGAACAACCTGTGGGTGCAAAATCACGAACCGATCTGCGCGGGGATCATCGCCGGGGCGAGCCTGATGGGGATCGCCGATACGATGGTCACTGTCTTCCTGCTGTAACTTCATTGAGACACCGATATGACAACTTTGCTTTCTCGTTTCCTGCGCTACGTGAAGATTGATACCCAGGCGGATGAGACCAGTACCACCTATCCCAGTACCGCGAAGCAGCTGACGCTGAGTCACATGCTGGCTGAGGAATGTCGCTCATTGGGGCTGAGCGACATTACCTGCGACGAGTTTGGCATCGTGATGGCGACGGTGCCGGCGACAGTGGCGGGATCGGTACCGGCGATTGCTTATGTCGCGCATGTCGACACCTCGCCCGAGTACTCGTCGGTCGATGTCAATCCGCTGCTGCATGAGAACTACCAAGGGGGCGACATTGTCTTGCCGAAGGATGGCAAGGTGCTGCGAGTCAGTGAGAATCCTGATCTGAAGAACTGCATCGGTCAGACGGTGATCACGACTGATGGTTCGACGTTATTGGGCTCTGATGACAAGTCCGGCGTCGCTGTGATCATGTCGGCGGCGGCGGAACTGATGCGACGCGCGAAGGAACTGAAGCATGGTCCCGTGCGACTCTGCTTCACCTGCGATGAAGAAATCGGTCGCGGGACGGACAAGGTGGATTTGAAGAAGCTGGGGGCTCATGTCGCGTATACACTCGACGGGGGCGGACGCGACGAGATCGATTCGGAAACGTTCTCGGCTGATGGAGCCAAGGTCACTGTCAAAGGGATCAACACGCATCCGTCTGTCGGCAAGGGAGCGATGGTCAATGCCGTTCGGATCCTGAGTACGTTTATCTCGCGGTTGCCGACCGCCGGCCTGAGCCCTGAAACAACTGATGGTCGCGACGGGTTTATCCATCCGTATCACATCGAAGGGGGTGTGGCTGAAGCGAGTGCTCGCCTGATTCTGCGCGACTTTGAAACTGAGAAGCTGGCTGCTCAGGCGGCTTTGCTGGAATCGATCGCTGCATCGTTGCGAGCGGAGTATCCGCGGGCCGAGATCCTGGTCGAGGTTCGTCCGCAATACCGCAACATGCGTGAAGGCCTGGCACCGGAACCGCGAGCGATCTCGAAAGCGGTCGATGCGATGAAGTCGCTTGGTCGCGTGCCGAAGATGACCATTATTCGTGGTGGAACGGATGGCTCGATGTTGACCGCGAAGGGGTTGCCGACGCCGAACCTGTCGACGGGCGAACATAACCCGCATTCACCGCTCGAATGGACCTGCCTGGAAGAGATGCAGGCGGCGGTTGATGTGCTGGTGCAACTGGCGGTGGAGTGGGGTAAGTGAGGTCGTGACGAAGTCACGGCGTAGGATGGGCTTCCAGCCCGTCATTCTTTCGATGGCAACAATGCTCTCCTTGCCACGTGGTTCATCGAAGAAGTGACGGGTTGGAAACCCGTCCTATGGAAAGCGGCGAACGAAGAGGAAGAGGCGACGATGGATTTGCAGCTTGCTGGCAAAGTGGGGATTGTGACCGGGGCCAGTCGTGGGATTGGACGTGCGATTGCTCAATCGCTGGCTGCGGAGGGGATGCGGCTGGTGCTGGTCGCTCGGTCTGGTGAGCAACTCGCGGAACTCGCCAAGAGCCTGCCGACACCGAGTCTGGTTCATGTTGCTGATCTCCGCCAAGAGGACGCCGCGGAAGAGTTGATCGCTGCGACGATTGAGCAGTTTGGTCAACTGGACCTGCTGGTGAACAACGCCGGGGCGACCGTGCGGGGCGACTTCCTGAAGCTGACCGATGCCGAATGGGATGATGGGTTCGCGCTGAAGTTCTTCGGGGCCATGCGCTGTTGCCGAGCGGCGTGGCCTCATTTGCAGCAGTCGCAGGGATCGATCGTCAACATTGTTGGGATCGGCGGACGGACCGG